>NZ_JBHWZS010000309.1:0-10413 GCF_042728155.1 Streptomyces sp. NPDC060209 | reverse complement strand
GCCCCCGTCCGGTCGGCCGGACGGGGGCTTCGGGCGTTCAGGTGTTCAGGCGTTCCAGCCGGAAGCTCAGGCGAACAGACCCTCCAGAGTCCCCTCGTGCGCCGTGCGCAGCTCGCTCAGCGGGATGCTGAACTCACCCTGGATCTCGATCTCCTCGCCGTCCACGACACCGATACGGGCGACGGGCAGTCCCCGCGCACCGCACATGTCGTTGAAGCGGAGCTCCTCGCTGCGCGGAATCGAGACGATCGCGCGGCCGGCCGACTCCGAGAACAGGAAGGTGAACGCGTC
The DNA here is from genome assembly GCF_042728155.1 of Streptomyces sp. NPDC060209. Taxonomy (NCBI): domain Bacteria; kingdom Bacillati; phylum Actinomycetota; class Actinomycetes; order Kitasatosporales; family Streptomycetaceae; genus Streptomyces; species Streptomyces sp. NPDC060209. The sequence continues at coordinate 10,122 of NZ_JBHWZS010000309.1, read as the reverse complement.
CAGGCCGTCCGGGACGACCAGCCGGGCACCCTTCCCGCCGCGCAGGCAGGACTCGGTGACCGCCTGGATCAGGCCGCCGTCGGAGAGGTCGTGCGCCGCGTCGATCATGCCGTCGCGGGAAGCAGAGATCAGGATCTCGCCGAGCAGCTTCTCGCGCCCCAGGTCGACCTTGGGCGGCATGCCGCCGAGGTGCTGGTGGACGACCTCGGACCAGGCCGAGCCGCCGAACTCCTCGCGGGTGTCGCCCAGGAGGTAGAGCAGCTGGCCCTCTTCGGCGAACGCGACCGGCGTGCGCCGGGTGACGTCGTCGATCACACCGAGGACGGCCACGACCGGCGTCGGGTGGATCGCCGTCTCGCCGGTCTGGTTGTACAGCGACACGTTGCCGCCGGTGACCGGGGTGCCCAGCTCCAGGCAGCCGTCGGCGAGACCACGGGTGGCCTCGGCGAACTGCCACATGACGTCCGGGTCCTCGGGCGAGCCGAAGTTCAGGCAGTCCGAGATCGCGAGCGGCTTGGCGCCGGACGCGGCGACGTTGCGGTAGGACTCGGCCAGCGCGAGCTGCGCGCCCGTGTACGGGTCGAGCTTGGCGTAGCGGCCGTTGCCGTCGGTCGCCATGGCCACGCCCAGGTTCGACTTCTCGTCGATCCGGACCATGCCGGCGTCCTCGGGCATCGCGAGCACGGTGTTGCCCTGCACGAAGCGGTCGTACTGGTCGGTGATCCAGGACTTGGAGGCCTGGTTCGGGGAGCCGACCAGCTTGAGGACCTGCTCACGCAGCTCCGCGCCGTTCGCCGGACGGGCCAGCTTGCCCGCGTCGTCGGCCTGGAGCGCGTCCTGCCAGGAGGGGCGGGCGAACGGCCGGTGGTACGTCGGACCCTCGTGGGCGACGGACCGCGGCGGTACGTCCACGATCTGCTCGCCGTGCCAGAAGATCTCCAGCTGCGAGCCCTCCGTCACCTCACCGATGACGGTGGCGATGACGTCCCACTTCTCGCAGATCTCCATGAAGCGGTCCACGTGCTGCGGCTCGACGATCGCGCACATGCGCTCCTGCGACTCGCTCATGAGGATTTCCTCGGGCGAGAGGGAGGAGTCGCGCAGCGGCACGGTGTCCAGCTCGACGCGCATACCGCCGGAGCCCGCGGAGGCCAGCTCGCTCGTGGCGCAGGAGAGCCCGGCGCCGCCGAGGTCCTGGATGCCCGCGACGAGCTTCTCCTTGAAGATCTCCAGGGTGCACTCGATGAGGAGCTTCTCCTGGAACGGGTCGCCGACCTGGACGGCGGGGCGCTTGGTGGGCTTGGTGTCGTCGAAGGTCTCCGAGGCCAGCACGGAGACGCCGCCGATGCCGTCGCCGCCGGTGCGGGCGCCGTACAGGATCACCTTGTTGCCGGGGCCGGAGGCCTGGGCCAGGTGGATGTCCTCGTGCTTCATCACGCCGATGCAGCCGGCGTTGACGAGCGGGTTGCCCTGGTAGCAGGCGTCGAAGACGACCTCGCCGCCGATGTTCGGCAGGCCGAGACAGTTCCCGTAGCCGCCGATGCCCGCGACGATGCCCGGCAGGACCCGCCGGGTGTCGGGGTGGTCGGCCGCACCGAAGCGGAGCGGGTCGACGACCGCGATCGGACGGGCACCCATGGCGAGGATGTCGCGGACGATGCCGCCGACGCCGGTGGCCGCGCCCTGGTAGGGCTCGATGTACGAGGGGTGGTTGTGCGACTCGACCTTGAAGGTGACCGCGTAACCCTGGCCGACGTCGACCACACCGGCGTTCTCGCCGATGCCGACGAGCATCGCGTCGTTGGCGGGGACCTTCTCGCCGAACTGCTTGAGGTGGACCTTGCTGCTCTTGTAGGAGCAGTGCTCGGACCACATCACGGAGTACATGGCGAGCTCGGCGCCGGTGGGACGGCGGCCCAGGATCTCGCGGATCCGGGCGTACTCGTCCTCCTTGAGGCCGAGCTCCTTCCAGGGCTGTCCGGCGTCCGGGGTTTCGGCCGCGTGCTTGACCGTGTCCAGGCTCATGCGTTGACCAGCTTCTTGATGATCGAGGTGAAGAAACCCAGGCCGTCGGTGCGACCGGTACCGATCAGCGGCTCGACGGCGTGCTCCGGGTGCGGCATCAGACCGACGATGTTGCCCGCGGCGTTGGTGATGCCGGCGATGTCGCGCAGCGAGCCGTTCGGGTTGACGTCGGCGTAGCGGAAGGCGACGCGGCCCTCGGCCTCCAGCTCGTCGAGCGTGTGCTCGTCGGCGGTGTACCGGCCGTCCACGTTCTTCAGCGGTACGGAGATCTCCTGGCCCGCCGTGTAGTCCGAGGTCCAGGCGGTCTCCGCGTTCTCCACCCGCAGCTTCTGGTCGCGGCAGATGAAGTGGAGGTGGTTGTTGCGCAGCATCGCGCCGGGCAGCAGGTGCGCCTCGGTCAGGATCTGGAAGCCGTTGCAGATGCCGAGGACCGGCATGCCGGCCTTCGCCTGCTCGATGACGGTCTCCATCACCGGCGAGAAACGCGAGATGGCGCCGGCGCGCAGATAGTCGCCGTAACTGAATCCGCCCGCCAGGATGACCGCGTCGACCTGGTGGAGGTCCTTGTCGCGGTGCCAGAGGGATACGGGTTCGGCACCCGCGATCCGTACGGCCCGCAGGCTGTCCTGGTCGTCGAGCGTGCCGGGAAAAGTGACGACGCCGATACGGGTGGTCACTTCTCCTCCTCCACCTTGACGGTGAAGTCCTCGATGACGGTGTTGGCGAGGAAGGTCTCGGCGATCTCGTTAATACGGGCAAGGGCGGCATCGTCGACCGGCCCCTCGACCTCGAGCTCGAAACGCTTTCCCTGACGAACGTCCGCGATTCCGTCGAAGCCGAGACGGGGCAGTGCGCGCTGCACAGCCTGTCCCTGCGGGTCGAGGATCTCCGGCTTGAGCATGACGTCGACTACGACGCGTGCCACTGGCACTCCCGGTGGTGTGGTGCGGCTGTGTCTCCGAGGGGTTCCCCAGATCCCCGCGGGTCCACTCAGCGTACCTGGCCAGAAATTCTACGCGGGTAGATATGAACCGACCCTGATCACGGCGAGATTTCGGAGGCAACGACACCCAGGGAAAGTCCTGGGAAAAAATCTTCACCCGGATTGCACGTGGTCGCCCGCAGGCAACACGCGGATGTAATTGCCCGGGCTTCACAATGCGGCTCCCGCCGCTGTACAAATGAATACTCGGGAAAGCACGATTGCCCCGGAACAGTCGACAGCAGTCGATCCGTATCCGCCCAGCCGCCGGAAGGCCGGCATCAGCGCATGTCAGGCGCGACGGTGCCGCAGGAAAGGACCGATATCCGTGGCTCAGCGCGTAGTGGTTACGCTCTCCGACGACATCGACGGGGGAGAAGCGGCGGAAACGGTCACCTTCGCCCTGGACGGGAAGTCGTACGAGATCGACCTCAATCCCGCCAATGCAAAGAAACTGCGTAAGACGCTGGCCCCGTACATGGCGGCCGGCCGAAAGCAGACAAATACCGGCAAGCGCGGCAAGGCTCCGGTGTCGTACCACCACACGTCGCTCGCGCCGGACCCCGCGGCCGTGCGCGCGTGGGCCCGCTCGCACCGGATGGAGGTACCGGCCCGCGGCCGGATCCCCAAGAAGGTCTACGAGGCGTTCAACGCGGCCAGTTGAGAGCGACGCCCGGAATGTTCCCTTCCGGTTCAAGGTCCGCCGATCGCCGGAGCGACACCTCGGGGAGCCGACTTGCACAACACCCCTGCAGGTCGGCTAGAGTCTGGAGCACGCCGAAGGGCAAGGCCGAAAAGCCGGGTCCGACGCAGCGTGCGGGTGTAGTTCAGTAGTAGAACATCCCCCTTCCAGGGGGAAGGCGCAGTGTGCAATTCCTGTCACCCGCTCTGCACTGCCTTACCGGACCACTCAGTGGATCAGGTAGAGTAGTGAGCGCTCCACCGGTGAAAGCCGAGTGGCAGCAATGCGGACGTAGCTCAGTTGGTAGAGCGCAACCTTGCCAAGGTTGAGGTCGCCAGTTCGAACCTGGTCGTCCGCTCTTGATTCAAAGGCCCTGGTCGATATCGATCGGGGCCTTTGGCGTTCCCGGTTATCGACGCATGACGTTTGTCATGAGCAGTGATGACAACGCGGACTGCTCGCGGCGGTGATCCCGCAGAAGTCTTGAGTCATGACCAGCGACGGCATTCCCCGGGGTGCGATGGTCTCGGTGCGGGGCCTACGGCGAGGCCCGTGCGGGAGCCCGACGCACCTGTCGCGCTGATCGCCGGGACGGTCCTGATCGCGATCGCCCAGGGACTCTGTTCCGCCCCCCTGGTGCCCCGGTCCCTCGAGAGCTGCATGGGGCGCGGGACCGTCGAAAGGCCGTTGCCGGCGCTCGGGGCCGTCCTGATGCTCGCGAACACGGCGGGCCTGCTCGGACTCGTGCGTATGTCGGGCCCGAGGAGTTTCCCGAGCTGTCGCTCGCCCTGACCGCGACAGCCCTGGGGTACCGGGAGGCCGACCTCCGTACGGAACTGCTGGGAGCCCAGGGTGTCTTGCGCGCAGCCGGAATCGAGTGCGCCGTCCACGGCGACGGCGGGCGGCTTCCCGCTCCGGTGCGGTCGGCGCTCGGCTGGGCCGTACGGGAGGCGGCGACCAACGTGCTGCGGCACGGCGATCCCCAGCGGTGCGCCGTCCGGCTCGAGACCGCGCCGGACGGGGTCCGGCTGGTGGTGGAGAACGACGGTGTGACGCCGGACGTGTCCGTGATCCCCGGCGGTGGCTCAGGGTTGCACGGACTCCGGGAACGGCCGGCCGCGGTGGGCGGTTCACTGGAGGCCGGACCGACGGGCACCGGCCTGTTCCACCTGACCGCGGCCGTCCCGCTGCCCTCGCCACGGAATACCGCACCCTCCCCGCTGGAGAAGACGATGACACCCGCACCGGGCCCGGTCCGAGTCCTGCTTGCCGACGACGAGCACCTGATCCGGGGCGCGCTGGCCGCGCTCCTCGCGCTGGAGGACGACATCGTCCTGGTCGCCGAGGCGGCGACCGGTCCGGAGGCGCTCGCCATGGCCATGGCGCACCGGCCCGATGTAGCCGTCCTGGACCTGGAGATGCCGGGCGCGGACGGTGTGAAGGTCGCCACATCTCTGCGGGCGGAACTGCCCGGCTGCCGGACCATGATCGTGACCAGTCACGGCAGGCCGGGGACCCTGAAGCGGGCGCTGGAGGCGGGCGTCCGGGCGTTCGTCCCGAAGACGGTCAGCGCCAGGCGGCTCGCCGAGATCATCCGAACCGTGCATGCGGGAAATCGCTATGTGGACCCCGAGTTGGCTGCCGACGCGATCTCCGCCGGTGACTCCCCGCTCACCGCACGGGAGGCCGAGGTGCTGGAACTGGCGGCGGACGGGGCGCCGGTCGCGGAGATCGCGGAGCGGGCGTCCCTGTCGCAGGGCACGGTACGCAACTACCTGTCGGCGGCCGTCTCCAAACTCGGTGCGGAGAACCGTCACGCGGCAGTGCGTCTCGCGCAGGAGAGAGGTTGGGTATAGTAGGCAGCGCGCTGCGGCGCATGCGAACGTAGCTCAGCTGGTAGAGCGCAACCTTGCCAAGGTTGAGGTCGCGAGTTCGAACCTCGTCGTTCGCTCCACGCAAGAAGGCCCCGGTCCCCGTGACCGGGGCCTTCTGCCATTACATCCCCTGGGCCGGCCAGCTCGTGCCGGTCAGGAGCTCGTACGCCTCCAGGTACTTGGCCCGGGTCGCGTCGACGATCTCCTGCGGCAGCGGCGGGGGCGGCTGCTCGCTGTGGCGGTCCCAGCCGGAGGCCGGCGAGGTCAGCCAGTCGCGCACGAACTGCTTGTCGTACGAAGGCTGCGCCTTGCCCGGCTCCCAGGTCTCGGCCGGCCAGAAGCGGGAGGAGTCGGGCGTCAGCACCTCGTCCGCGAGGATCAGCTCCTCACCGCCGTCCTCGGTGGGCGCGAAGCCGAACTCGAACTTCGTGTCGGCCAGGATGATCCCGCGCTCACGGGCGATGTCCCGGGCACGGCCGTAGACGTCCAGCGTCGCCCGGCGCAGCAGGGCCGCCGTCTCGGGGCCGACCTCGCGGGCGACCTCCTCGTACGAGACGTTCTCGTCGTGATCGCCGACCGCGGCCTTCGTGGCCGGGGTGAAGATCGGCCCCGGGAGTTCGGAGCCGTCGACGAGACCCTCGGGCAGACCGATACCGCAGACCGTCCGGGTCGCGTCGTACTCGATCAGTCCGGAGCCCGTGAGATAACCGCGCGCCACGCACTCGACCTGGACCATACGCAGAGAACGGCAGATCAGGGTCCGCCCGGCCCAGTCGGCGGGTGCGCCTGCGGGGAGCTCCGTCGACAGCACGTGGTGGGGGACGAGATCGGAGAGCTGGTCGAACCACCACAGCGACAGCTGGGTGAGCACGCGGCCCTTGTCAGGGATCTCGGTGGGCAGGACCCAGTCGTACGCGGAGATGCGGTCGCTGGCGACCATCACGAGGTCGCCCGCCTCGTTCCGGTACAGGTCGCGCACCTTGCCAGTGTGCAGATGGGTGAGCCCCGGCACCTGCACAGGCTCGGGCTTTTCTACGAAACCGGACACGCTGCCTCCGCGTAGGTTGATCCAGGAGTCGTTCCGATTGTCCCGCATGCGAAGGGGCCGCGGCGCCAGGGGTCGCCCTGTGGACACGGCGGGGCCACATACGCGTCGGGGCCCGGTATCGTCGCGCGGCTCGGTACCAGGTTCCGTTTCTCAGTCCCGCTTGCAGATCCGGTCGAGGAGATTTGCCGTAGCCCGCTGAATACGGGCGTCGACATGGCCGGGGCGGTCCAGGGCCGGAGACCAGGCGAAGGTGCCCGACGCGAAGACGAGCGCGCCCGACGGGGCTCGGTACAGCGAGGTCTCCTGGTGCCGGGTCGCCCCGTCGCCGTCGGCGTACGGGGAATGCGCGAGGAGCATGCGGCTCTCGTGCTCGGGCAGTGTCGTACGCGGGAAGTAGCGGTCGGCCTCGCCGGCGACCAGCCCGTCGATCTCGTCGCCCTCGGCCGCACCGGTGGCTTCCCAGAGCCAGTGGCCCGCGTTCCGCACGACCAGGGGGTGAGGTTCGGGGACCCGGCCGGCGTACTGGATACCCAGCAGCTGCTGCTCGGGACGGTCGATCTCACGCCACAGCGCGGACTTCCCCGGCCCGCGGCGCTTGCGGCAGGTGAGCAGGCGGTCGGGGACGCCGGAGGGGGACGGGCCGAGACCGACCTGCCAGTACATGGTGTTGGCCGAGAGGAAGACGAGCGAGGTGCCGGTGTCCCGGGCGAGCTCCGCGGTGCGGCGCATCGGCACGGACCAGTACTCGTCGTGGCCGGGGAAGACCAGGCCCCGGTATCGGCTGGGATCGACGCGGCCGGCGTGCAGGTCGCGGGCGTCGGCGTACGCGAGGTCGTAGCCGTAGCGCTCGGCCCAGCGGATGAAGTCGTAGGCGTGACCGACGTGGAGAGGCAGACCCGCGCCCGCGTAGGGCCGGTCGAAGGAGATGGTGACGGCGGCGTCCTCCTCGCCCAGCAGCCTGCCCTGTTCGTCCCAGGCGTGGTAGAGACTCGCGCCGGTCCGGCCGTCCTCCGGATAGAGGTTGTAGGCCTGCCAGGTCACGTCGGGAAGCAGGAGCAGCAGGTCCGCCGGATGGTCGTCGCGGACCGTGAAGGGGACGTGTGAGCGGTGGCCGTCAGCGGTCGTGAGCACGGCGACGTATGCGCCGACCGACCAGTAGCCGGGGATCTGCAGCCGCCAGGAGAGCCACCAGTGATGGCAGGAGACCGTCCGCTCGGCGGTCAGCGGTGCCGGCTGGACGATGCCTGAGAGGCGCGGGCTGGTGGTGATCTTGGCTGCGCCGTCGCCCGCGTAGTGCCCGATGCGGTAGACGTCGACGGAGAACTGCTGCGGCGGGTCCACGGTGATGTGGAAGTCGATCGCCTCGCCGGGCGCCGCGGCACCGGGGGAAACGAAGCCCTTGATCTGCTGGTGGACGTCGTCGGCCGTACGCGTGCCACCGCCGGTTCCACCGCGGCCGAGTTCGGGGGCGGCGTACCAGGGGACGACCTGGCCGGTGTCGTCGAAGTAGTTCTCGCTGCCGCGCAGCCAGGGCAGCGGGCCCTGCCCGAAAGGGTCACTCACGGCATGCGCGAGGGCACCCGATTCCCAGCGCCGAATCTGCTCAGCCCCCATCCCGCTCCCCTCCCTCGTCCCCCGAAACATCTGGTGCGCCGGGTACCGACGCCACCCCCAGCACATCACATTACGCACGCACTCCGTCACCGTTCGTCGCTAATTGATGGGAACGAAGCCCGATCTTCCGGGCATTGATGGGATATCTTGCCCATTTCGTTACCTAAGCGGACGAACGGCCGTGCAACTCAGGTGGACCGTCGGCCCAGGCGCACCTTTCAGCCCAGGCGTACGGGTTTGTCGGTACGCACTCCCACCGCGGAAAGCCAGGAGAGCAGCGGCTCCGCGTCCCCGTCCTCGACGAGGCTGAGCACGGGGGCGCCGAGGTCCGACCTGCGACCGCCGTCAACCAGAAGCGCGGGGCCGTCGAGCCAGTCGAGTCCGGGTGCGGCGCCCGCCGTGTCCACGGCGGCGCAGCAGACCATCGCGACGACGTGGTCGGCGAGCAGTTCCGTGCCCGTACGAGGCGGCTGGAGGGGGAAGAGCGGGAGCGGGACGGGCCCCCAGAGATCGAGGGGGTCGGTTCCCGCTCCGGCCGGAGTGCCGTCCGGTGGGGCGCTGCCGCCGCCGGGGCGCGGCCGCGGTGTCGCCCTCTCCTCGTCGCGGGCGACTGCGGCGCCGATCCCGGCAGCGAGCGCCTCACTGTTGGCGCCCGGCGTGGCCAGGTGGTCGATCACACGGGCCAGTGTGGGCACCGGGGAGCCGTCGGTCCCCGGCGCGTCCGGGCCCCCCACGGAGACGCTGGTGGCCACTCCCATGGCGTCGAGCACCCGGTGCAGGCGGGCGGCCTCCGTACGCCATTTCCGGTCCACGACCTCTTCCGGATACTGCTGCCAGTCGACCGGGGACCAGCCGGGCCCGGTCTCCGCAGGCCCTCCGTGGAAGAGCCGGGCGGCCAGCAGCGAGGCCGCTTCGTCGGCCGCGCCGGGCTCCTCGATCAGATCGCAGGCGGGGCGCTCCCCCAGCCGGGAGGTGAAGCCCTCGGCCAGCCGGTCGCGCCGGGAGAGCTCCGTGAGCGCGGAGACGACACCGGCGTCGAGCCGGGAGGGCCAGCGCCCCATCCGCCAGGCGGGCAGCGCGACCCGGGTCAGCAGGCGGTCCCAGCCCGCATAGGCCAGGCCGACCTGCTCCTGGGCGACGATCCGCAGCCCGTAGTCCACCTCCTGGGCACGCCCCGACGCGGCGGCGGCGACGCAGCGCTCCATCTCCGCCGCGTGACCGCGACAGCCGCGCAGCAGCACCCTGGCGATCCACCCCACGAAGGCTGTGGGAATCCGGCGTACGAACCCTTGCCCGGGTTCGGCGGCGTCGGCGACCGCGGCGTCCAGGCCGCGGACGAAACGGCGGGCGGCGGCTATGTCGGGGTGCGCGGACGGCCCGGTGCCCGCGACGACCGGGGCGAGCACGGCCCGCAGCTCGGCGACCCGCATCCACCACAGGAAGGGGGAGCCGATCACCAGCACGGGGGCCGCCGGGACCCGACGGCCCCGCCGGGTCCCGGCCTGCCCCTTGAGGTCCTTCGCCCACGGCTGGGCGGCGGGGTGCGTACGGTCCTCCAGCCAGCTGTCACAGTCCGGGGTCAGCGCTATGGCCGACGGCGCCGGGACGTCGAGCCGGTCGGCGAGGTCCCGGACCAGCCGGTAGAGATCGGGAGCCGCGGCCTCTGTGAGGGGCACGGTCGGGCTGACCGCCGGTCTCGCGCGCGCCACCGCGACGGCAACCGCCGCGGCGACCAGCAGAACCACCACGGCGCAGGCCGCCACAGCCCAACTGACCGTGGACCACACCCCTGGGCCGATGTGTCCCTGGGCGACCGCGACGAGCAGCACGACCGCCGCGGCCGCCGGCAGGATCGCCAGGGCCGTGGCTCTGCTGCGGATGCGCAGCAGAGCCTGTC
>NZ_JBHWZS010000308.1:0-10433 GCF_042728155.1 Streptomyces sp. NPDC060209 | reverse complement strand
GGCCCGGGCCGGGCCCCTCGGAACCGGTCCTGCCGGATCAGGCGTGTCGTGGGGAAGGAGAGCCGACGTGTGTGCCCCCTCCCGCAGGGTGCGTCGAGTCTCTAGGCTCGGTGGCATCCCCACCGCACCGGTCCGCAGAACCCGCCGACCCCCCACCGAAGGACAACCGCCATGCATCGCGCCTTGATCGTCGTTGACGTTCAGAACGACTTCTGCGAGGGCGGCAGCCTCGCGGTGGCGGGCGGCGCCGATGTCGCCGCCGCCATCACCGACCTGATCGGCGAGGCCCAGCCCGGCTACAGACACGTCGTGGCCACCCGGGACCACCACATCGACCCCGGCGACCACTTCTCCTCGGCGCCCGACTTCGAGCACTCCTGGCCGCCGCACTGCGTCGCCGGCACGGAGGGCGTGGGCTTCCACCCCAATTTCGCCCCTGCCGTCGCCTCCGGCGCGATCGACACCGTCTTCGACAAGGGCGCGTACGCCGCGGCGTACAGCGGCTTCGAGGGCGTCGACGAGAACGGCACCGGGCTCGCCCAGTGGCTGCGGGACCGGTCCGTCACCGCTGTCGACGTCGTCGGCATCGCCACGGACCACTGCGTGCGGGCCACGGCCCTGGACGCAGCCCGCGAGGGCTTCACCACGCACGTGCTGCTGGACCTGACCGCCGGAGTCGCCGAGGGGACCACGGAGCGGGCCCTGGAGGAGCTGCGGACCGCCGGTGTGGAGCTGTCGGGCAAGCCCGTCGTCTGACCCCTTGCCGGCGCGCTCAGGCCGCCGGGCGGGCCGGCCCGGCGTATCCGGAGGATCCCAGCAGCGCCCGTATCGGGTGCCAGAGCTCCTGGCCGGTCTGGGGCGCCGTGCGCCAGAGCAGCCCGTCCGGGTGGTGCAGCACCGCCGTGATCTCGTCCGGGGTCGGCGGCTGGGCATTGCCCCTGAGGTAGACGGCACGCATCCCGAGATTGCGCAGCCTGGTCAGGGCGCGCGCCCGGTTCGCGGCGTGCACCAGCACCCGCACCTGCTCTCCGGGGCCGTGACCACCGGCCGGACCGTTCAGGGTCAGTGCCACCACCACAGTGCCGTTGGGCAACCTGCAGAAACCTCCGCCTGCCATGCTTCGCGCTCCCCCGTAAGACTTCGTGTCAATAAGGATTCGGTAGGACGCACCTAAACACGATCGGCCGCCGCCCGCTAGAGGGCGACGGCCGATCATGCTTTGACCTGCGACTTTTCCGGCTACTTGCCCGAGGGGCCGACCTTCACCGTGATCGTCGAGCCGCTGAGCGGCTCGTTCACGATGGAGATCCGGGTGTTGGTGTCAGAAACCTTGACACTCCCTGTCGGGTTTTCCTCGTACCAGTAGGTGCCCTTGCGGTCGTCGAAGACCGGGACGCCCAGCGACGGCTTGATCTTCAGCGCCACGTCCGCGTTGTGCAGCGTGAAGCCCTTGTTCGGGTACCAGCTGAACGGCGCGTCGAAGGGCTGGATCTTGTTGCGCAGGAGCGTGCCGTCCGTCCACTTCAGCGGCTTGGCGTGGGAGTCCACCGGCAGGATGAGGCCCTGGCCCCCGTGCTGCGAGGTGTTGTTGTCCTTCTGGGAGGTGTCCCAGAGCCACACCATCAGGCCGTTCTGGTAGGCGTAGTGCTCGACCCAGTCCGGACGGGTGGAGGAGAAGCCGAAGTTGTACGGGCCGACCTCGAGGGTCTTGTCGTACGAGACGTACTGGCGGTTCTCGGCGATGTAGTACTGCGGGTAGTCGTTGGTGAACGACTCGCCGATCCGCGAGAAGCCCTTGGCGGTCCAGCCGTTGTCGTCGCCCTCGGCGTCGTCCGCGAAGAGCGCGGCGCCGTCGGCGGTGACCGTGATGGCGTCGGCCGCGAAGCCCTTGCCGCCCGCTCCGCCGTCCGTCTGGTAGCGGAAGCGCAGGTCGATCTTCTTGCCGGCGTAGGCGTTCAGCGGGTACGAGAGCTTCTTGTACGCGCCGGAGACGTCCGTCAGGGCCGGCTTGTCGCTGGCGTCACGCGGGATGGCCTTGCCGTCGGCCGTGCCGTCGAGCGCGGTCCAGCTGGTGCCGCCGTTCTCCGAGACCTCGGTGTAGAGGTAGTCGTAGTCGGCCTCGATGTCGTACCAGCCGGACAGGTCCAGCGAGGCGGAGGACTTGCCGGTCAGGTCGACCGGGCGGGTCAGGGTGTTCGACAGGTCGTCGCCCATGTCGCTCCACCACTGCTTGGAGCCTTCCGCGGGCTTCGTGACCGTGGTGGTGACTTCCTTCTCGGGCAGCTCGACGACGAGCGCCTGCTTGTCCTTCGTGTTGTACTCCGCGACACCCAGCTTGTGCGTCGACTTCGTGGCGGCCTTGGCCGTGTCGTAGTCGAGCCAGCCGAGCTGGAGCTTGTCCCAGGCGGTCATGTCGCCGGGGAGGTTGCCTATCTGGCCGTCGCCGGTGCCGAGCCAGGAGCCCGCCGACATCAGGGACCAGAAGCCGACCGAGTTCTCGCCGCCGCCGGAGGTGTCGTACAGGTCCGGGAGACCGAGGTCGTGGCCGTACTCGTGGGCGAAGACACCCAGGCCGCCGTTCTCGGGCTGCGCGGTGTAGTCGCCGACCCAGATGCCCGTGTCGCCGATCTCGGCGCCACCGGCCTTGTTGCCCTCGGGGCCCGTCGCACCCGCGTTGGTGCCGTAGGCGTACCAGCGGTGCGCCCAGATGGCGTTGGTGCCCTCGGCGCCGCCACCCGCGGACTCGTCCTCGCCGGCGTGGACCAGCTGGAAGTGGTCGATGTAGCCGTCGGACTCGTTGAAGTCGCCGTCGCCGTCGAAGTCGTAACGGTCCCACTGGTCGTACTGCGCCAGGTCGGCCTTGATCTCGGCCTGCGTGCGGCCCTTCGCCTTCTGGTCGGCGACCCAGGCGTTGACGCCGTCACGGACGGTGTCCCAGACGTTGGCGCAGTTGGTCGAACCGCAGTAGTTCGAGCCGTAACGGGCCTCGTTGTAAGGGACCTTGACCCAGTCGGAGACCTCGCCGTCGACCGAGTAGCGCCCGGAGGACGTCTTCTCGTAGTACGTCTTGAGCGATTCCTTGCCCTTGCCCTGACCGAAGTAGAGGTCCTGGAAGTGGGCCTGGTTGTAATCGGCCTGCCAGGCGGTGCTGTTGTCCTTCGCCGGGTCGGGCTCGGCTATCTCGTTGTGCAGCGGACCGGGCGTGCCGCCGTACTTCTTGACCGGCGGCTTCGGTCCGTCGCCGTCGGGGTCGAACATCGTGGTGTCGTCGACCTGGTCGCCGAACTCCACGAGGATGGTGAAGATCTTGTCGGTCTTCTCGCGCCCGAGCTCGACGTACTTGCTCTTGCCGAGCTTGACGACCTTGGAGCCGTCCTTGGCGGTCACCTTCTTGTCGCCGGACAGGACCTGCTCCAGCGCGGCCTGGCGCTGGGCGTCCTGTTCCTTGCTGAAGGGGCCTTCCAGGTCGTGCTCGTGCGCCTTGACCGGCGCGGGGTCGCGCCGGTCGACGACGGAGGCGCCGGATTCCGGCGTCCTGTCGTCCGCCTGCGCCGTGGCGAAAGCGGATGCCGTCGCGGCGGTGGCGGCCAGGCAAACGGCTACGGCGGTGGCGCGTAGCGCCCGTCTCTGAGTGGTCACTTGATGCAGTCCTCCCCGGCGTTCGCGTCCGCGGCCAGGGGGTGGATACGGGGCCGCGCGCGTTCAACGCGTCACAAGTGACGACATTCGATCGGAGTTATGAGAGAAAAGACAGATCTTGACTTGCACATACCAAGTGCACTATGCGGGAGTCCTCTTCCGGTATCCGGACGTGCATCCCGGGGCTGGTCGGGCCGTCAACCGGCGCGCCGAAGGCTCCAGTCGGCAAGAGCGTGACTCAGTGCGCCCCCCGTGCACCGGTACCGTGGGTTAGGTCACGCTTACTACCGGTTCCTCACGGGCATCCACCGTCGTAGAGTCGATTGACAGTGCGAACGTGTTGAGAGACTTCCCTATCCGACACCCCGAGGACGGATACCGCCATGCCGCGTCCGACTGCCGCACAGTTCTCCTACGGTTCGGCCACCGTCGTCTTCTCCGCCCTCGCCATGCTGCTGCTGTTCCGCACGGAATCGGGCATCGGTGTCGCGGCGGTCTGCACCGCGGCGCTGGCGCTCGGCCTGCTGGTGGCCATGGCTCTGCCGGCCCGCACGAAGGCCGTCCGGAAGGCGACGGCGACGTCCACCGCCGCCCGCACGCACCGCACGATCGAGGACATCGAGATCGCCACCGCTCAGCGGGAGCGCGTCGGCGAGCACTCGCTGCACCGCTGAACGCCCGCCGCTCACTGGACGCTGACGACCACGGTCTTGCCCGCCTTGTCCTGCAGACCCTGCCGGTAGGGCTTGTCCGTGAACATCAGCACGATGTTGATGAGCCACCACAGGCACGGGCAGCACAGCAGCGCCGGGAGCCAGAGCACGACGGCCCGCATCAGCGAGGAGCTCGTATCGGGGACCGAGCCGTCGTTGAGCATCGCGACGCGCATCTTCAGCAGCCGCTTGCCCAGCGTCCGCCCGTCCTTGTGGGTGAAGTACGTGTCGTAGGCGACGTAGACCACCAGGCCGATCAGCGACCAGACCAGCTGATGGCCGTTATAGGCGTTGCCCACCGCGTTGCCGAAGTCGTCGTTGCCGCCGTCGTCCGAGACGTCGACCGCCCCGCCGAAGGGCAGCGAGATCAGGTACAGCGGGATCGAGATGATGAGGAAATCGATCAACCGCGCCAGGATCCGCTTGCCCGGTTCGGCGAGCGGCGGCATTCCGGCCAGCGGATCAGCACCACCGTGGGGACCACCGCCGCCGTACGGGTCGCGCGGCGGCGGGGGCGGAGGCGGACCGCTGTCGTAGGGCGAACCGCTCGGCGGGGGTGGAGGCCCCTGCGGCGGCCTCTTCGAGAAGGGGTCGTCGTCGGGCGGCGGAGGCGGTGGTTCGTTACTCATGGGGGCAGTGCACCCCGGCCCGCGAAGGCCCGCAACGGCTGGGGTCTCTTCGGGGGACGGGGCGTCAGCACACGGGCGTACGGGGCCGCTATGCCCCCGCGACGAAGGTGCGGGCCGCCTTGTCGTGCCAGCACTGGCGCCACGGGCGGTCGATCAGGCACCAGAGCACGTTGAACACTCCGACGACGGCCAGGCCCAGTACCCCGTACACCAGCCAGCGGCGCAGCGCGGCGCCGAGGCTCGGCGCGTCGTGGGACTCGATGTCCCGCACCTCGAGACCGCACAGCTTCTTGCCCAGCGTGCGACCCCACTTGGCGGTGGGCACGGCCTCCAGGAGGAAGCCGAGGACCAGGAACGCTGCGAGCACACCGCCGAACAGGGCGGCCGTGGTGGAGTCCAGGAGCCAGACGGTGACCGTCTCCCCGGACAGCTTCGCCGCGTCGATCTTCTGGTCGATGTGGTCCATCGCCCGGGTGACCAGCGGGAAGCCGATCGCACCGGCCGACGCGCCGAGAACGACCGTGTCGAGGAGCCGGGCGGCCAGCCGCTTGCCGAGCCCGGCGGGCCTGGCGGAGGCCTGGGACCGGGCGAGCTGCTGGAAGGGGTCGTCCACCGGGGGCTTCCAGGGCACGACGGGCTGCTGCTGCTCGGGCCTGACGCCCTGCTGCTGCGCGGGCATCGGGCTCTGCTGCTGGGGTCGGGGCTGCTGCGGGCGGGCCGTCTGCTCGGGCTGGGCGAGCTGGTGGACCTGCTGCGGCCAGGATGCGGATCCGCCGCCGGGGCCCGGTGTCAGAGGCGTGTTCAGCCCTGGCGCCTGTGCCTGCGGCGGGGTGGGCGACGGCGCGGGGGCGGCGGGCCGCGGGGTGCCGCCGGGCGGCACCGCGCGGATCGTCATCGTGCCGTCGGCGTTCGCGGGCCCCTCCTCGCGCGGACGCGGGGGGCGGCCGGCGGCGGGGCCCACCGCGCGGATCGTGACCGTGCCGTCGGTCGGCGGGCGGGCGCCGCTGCCGGGGCGGTCGGCGCGGATGGTGACGGTGCCGTCGGTCACCTCGTCGTTGCCGTCCCGCATGCCGGGCAGGGCACCGCGTGTCGGGTCCTGGGTGCCGGGCCGTCGGGGGTCGGCGGGCGCGCCGTCCGACGGGGCGGCAGCGGCGGGCGGCGTCCCGGGCTCGGGCGTGCGGGCCTCGGGTGTGCGTGGGTCCGGGCCGCCCCACGAGACGCGGTTGTCGCGATCACCGCCGAAGCCGGTCTGCCGGGAGGTGTCGGCCTGCCAGGCGGACGCCGGCCTGGGCCGGCCGGGGGCCACGTCGACCTCACCGGCGCCTGCCCCGCCGTCCCCGCCGGTCGCGACCGCCCCGTCGACCTCGTCGAGGTACATCGGCCCCGTCTCGTCCACCGGGGCGTGCCTTCCCGGTGCCTCGTCGGCCGCCGGGGCGGGCGGCGTCGCGGGAGTCGTCCCGGCCTGCTGGGGTGCGGGCCGGCTGGTGCCGGGGACCCACGAAGCGCCGTTCCAGTACCGGACGTATCCGGGAATGGACGGGTCGGGGTAGTACCCCTCGCGGGGGCTTTCGTCACCGGGTGCCGGGGTTGGGGCGCTCATCACCGTGGTCCCGTATCTCTTCGTGGCCTCAATACAAGGGTCCACATCTATCAGACCGCCGAGCACCCCCGGGCCTGTCCTGCCGTTTGGACCACTTTCAGGGTCCGGGGAAGTTTTCTGGGAAGTCGCGTCATAGACGTCCGGGAGGGCGCTCTCTCCTTGTGCGGACCGGTCACAGGACCGGCCCCTACGAGCATCGGAAGGTCGTGCACCCTCATGCAGAACGCCGTGGAACGCGAACTGGAAGTGAATCTGGTCCTGTCGCCCGAGCGGTCCGTCCCCGTGCCCGCCCGGCTTTCCTACTTCACCGACGACCCGTACGCCGTGCACATCACCTTCCACATCGGCTCCGAGTCGCCCGTGCACTGGACGTTCGCCCGTGAGCTGCTGGTGGAGGGGGTGTTCCGGCCGTGCGGGCACGGAGACGTGCGGATCTGGCCGACCAAGGTCGCGGACCAGGGCGTCATCTGTGTCGCCCTCACCTCACCGGACGGCAACGCCCTCCTGGAGGTGCCGTCGGCCGCCGTGGCCGCCTGGGTGGAGCGCACCCTGCGGGTGGTGCCCCCGGGGACCGAGAGCGCGCTGCTGGGACTGGACGGGGCCCTCGCCGAACTGCTCACCCCGCTGCCGGCCGACGACCTGTGGCTGAGCGATCCCTGGTCGCAGGACGAGGCGCAGGACGGCGAGGCCTGAGCGGTGGTGGGGGGCCGTCAGAACAGCTTGCCGGGGTTGAGCAGTCCGAGCGGGTCGAAGGCGGCCTTGATGCCCCGCTGCAACTCGACGCCCACCTCGCCCAGTTCGCGGGCGAGCCATTCCTTCTTCAGTACGCCGACCCCGTGTTCGCCGGTGATGGTGCCTCCCAGTTCGAGGCCCAGCGCCATGATCTCGTCGAAGGATTCCCGCGCCCTGCGGGACTCGTCGGGATCCGTGTGGTCGAAGCAGACGACGGGGTGGGTGTTGCCGTCGCCCGCGTGGGCGCAGACACCGATGGTCAGCCCGAACTTCTCGGCCACGGCAGCGGTCCCTTCGATCATCGCGCCCAGCTGGGAGCGCGGCACGCACACGTCGTCGATCATCGTGGCGGACTTGACGGTCTCCAGGGCGGGGAGGGACAGCCGGCGTGCCTGCAGCAGGAGTTCGGACTCCGCGGCGTCGTCGGCGGGCACAACCTCGGTGGCCCCGGACGCGACGCACAGTTCCCCGACGGCGGCGAGGTCGGCCGCCGGGTCGGGCGTGTCGAAGGCGCAGAGCAGGAGCGCCTCGGTGGTTTCCGGGAGGCCCATGGAGGCCATCGCGTTGACGGCACGCACGGTCGTACGGTCCATCAGTTCGAGGAGTGACGGGGTGTGCCCCCGCTCCATGATCCGGCACACCGCGTCGCAGGCCGCTGCCGCGGAGGGGAATTCGGCGGCGAGCACGAGCTGCTGCGGCGGCATGGGCCGCAGCGCGAGGATGGCCTTGACAACGATGCCGAGGCTGCCTTCCGAACCGACGAAGAGCCGGGTGAGGTCGTATCCGGCGACGCCTTTCGCGGTGCGCCGCCCGGTGTTCAGGAGCCGCCCGTCGGCCAGGACGACCTCCAGGCCCAGGACGTATTCGGCGGTGACGCCGTACTTCACGCAGCACAGTCCGCCGGACGCGGTGCCGATGTTGCCGCCGATCGTGCACATCTCCCAGCTCGACGGGTCCGGCGGGTAGTACAGCCCGTGCTCGTTGACGGCGCGGGAGAGCGTGGCGTTGACGACGCCCGGCTCGACGACCGCGATCCGGTCGACCGGGCTGATCTCCAGGATCCGGTCCATCTTCACCAGGGAGAGCACGATGCAGCCGTCGGAGGCGTTGGCCGCGCCGGACAGGCCGGTCCTCGCGCCCTGGGGCACGACCGGGATCCGCAGGGCGGTGGCGGTCCGCATGACGTGCTGGACCTCCTCGACCGTGCGCGGGAGCACTACGACGGCGGGGGCTCCGGCGTCGCAGAAGCTCGCCATGTCGTGGGCGTACGAGGCGGTGATGTCCGGGTCCGTGATCAGTGCCTCGGCCGGAAGACCCGCGCGCAGTTGTTCGAGAAGAGCGTCCATGATCCAAGCCTGACACCCGGGGCCAATGGTGTGAACCCGTCTGCGTCGGCCTTCGCAGAGCGCGATGTGATCTTCGTACTGACGCAGAGTGATGGTCATGGATGCCAAGCCGCAGCAGAACCCGGAGCCGCCCTCCTCCACCCTGCCGCCCCAGGGTGCGACGTCCGTCCCACCGCCTCCCGCGCCGATGCGCACGACGCTGCGCAGGGCGGCGTTCGGGGCGATGGCCGGAGCCGTGCTCGTGGCCGGTGCGGTGATCGCCGTACCGGACGGTGAGGTGGCCGCGCCACCCGCGCCGGGGCCCGTGGCACGGGCCGAGGCCGCGGCGGCGGTGGGCTCCCCCGCGTCCCTGTCCGACCTGACGGCCCTCATCGGCGACCGGCAGAAGTGGGTGGAGACGCACCCCGCGGACGCCCCGTCCTGGGCGGTCCTCGGCACGGCGTACGTGGAGTGGGGGCGGCGGTCCGCGGACGCGGCGTACTACACACGGGCCGAGCAGGCCCTCCAGCGTTCGCTGGCCGCACAGCCGGGTGAGCGTGGGAACGCGGAGGCATGGGTGGGTCTCGGGGCGCTGGCCAACGCCCGGAACGACTTCCTCGCCGCGAAGAAGTGGGGCGAGACGGTCCGCACGCGGCAGCCGAAGAACTGGACGGCGTACGCGGTGCTGATCGACGCGTACAACGGCCTCGGCGATTACGGGGCGGCCGCGAAGGCGACGGAGAAGTACGGCGTCCTGCGCAAGGGCGTCTCGGCCCTGGCCAGGACATCCGAGATGTACCGCAACCAGGGCTGGCGCGAGGACGCCCTGGCCACTGCCCAGGAGGCGGCGGACCGGGCCACCACCCCGGCCGAGAAGGCGGCGGCCCTGCACCGTCTCGGCGACCTCGCCGCGGAGCGCGGGGAACCGTCGGTGGCCCTCGCGCAGTACGAGGCGGCCCTGCGCACCGACCGGAGCCACCTCGTCTCCCTCGCGGGCCGGGCCCGCTCCCTGGTGGCCCTGGGCCGCACGGACGAGGCGCTGGCGGACTACCGGACCGTGACGACGAAGCTGCCCCGCCCCGAGTACGTGCTCGAACTGGGCGAGCTGTTCGAGTCGCTGGACCTGGACAGCGACGCCCGCACCCAGTACGAGAAGCTCCGCGACCTCCTGTCCCGGGCGAGAACGGCCGGGGTCGACGAGTCGCTGACCGAGGCCCGCTTCGAGGCCGACCACGGTGACCCGGAGGCGGCGGTGGAGCTGATGCGCACCGAGTGGGAGGCGCAGCGCCGCAGCTCGGCGGTCGCGGACACCCTGGCCTGGTCGCTGCACCGGGCGGGCCGGAGCGAGGAGGGCATGCAGTACGCGGACCAGGCGGTGGGTACCGGCGTACGGAACGCCTCGTACACCTACCACCTGGGGGTGATCGAGAGTTCCCTCGGCCAGGACGGCCCGGCCCGCGGTCATCTGGAGGAGGCCCTCCGCACGAACCCGGCCTTCTCGCCGCTGGCCGCTCCGCTCGCGCAGGAGGCCCTGGACGCCCTGGGTGATCCGGCGGCGGGCGGCCCGGCGCAGATGCAGCCGCCGGCCCCGGAGCCCTCCGACGAGCCTGAGCCCTCGCAGGAACCCTCGCCGGAACCCGGGACGGAGGCCTCGCCGGAGCCCTCGCGGGAACCGGAGAAGGAGACCCGGCGGGAACCCGAGCCGGAGCCCTCGGGGCCGGTGGCCCCGTCCCCGGGCACGAAGGACGGCGCCACCGCGGCGACCCCGTAGCGGCGTACGGAAGGGGCCCTCTCC
>NZ_JBHWZS010000307.1:0-10461 GCF_042728155.1 Streptomyces sp. NPDC060209 | reverse complement strand
CCCCAGGAGGCGGCCGGGGCAGTCCTGCGGCTACTCAGCCCACGAGGCCGTCGGCCAGCTCCTCGCTGAGGGTCGACTCCGTGCCCGGGATACCGAGGTCCTGGGCACGCTTGTCGGCCATGGCCAGCAGGCGCCTGATGCGCCCCGCGACCGCGTCCTTGGTCAGCGGCGGATCGGCGAGGGCTCCCAGCTCCTCCAGGGACGCCTGCTTGTGCTCCATGCGCAGCCGTCCGGCCGCCGCCAGGTGCTCCGGGACCTCCTCGCCCAGGATCTCCAGCGCGCGCCCCACCCGGGCACCCGCGGCGACCGCTGCGCGGGCGGAACGGCGGAGGTTGGCGTCGTCGAAGTTGGCGAGCCGGTTGGCCGTGGCGCGGACCTCGCGCCGCATCCGGCGCTCCTCCCAGGCCAGCACCGACTCGTGTGCGCCGAGGCGGGTCAGCAGGGCGCCGATCGCGTCACCGTCACGGACGACGACACGGTCGACCCCGCGCACCTCCCGGGCCTTGGCTGCGATGGAGAGCCTGCGCGCGGCTCCGACCAGGGCGAGCGCGGCCTCCGGGCCGGGGCAGGTCACCTCGAGCGAGGAGGAGCGGCCAGGCTCCGTGAGCGAGCCGTGGGCCAGGAAAGCACCGCGCCAGGCCGCCTCCGCGTCGCAGGTGGCCCCCGAGACCACCTGCGGGGGCAGACCGCGGATGGGACGGCCGCGGCCGTCCACGAGGCCGGTCTGGCGCGCCAGCTGGTCGCCGCCCGCCACCACCCGCACGACGTAGCGGGAGCCCCGGCGCAGTCCGCCGGGAGCCATCACGATCAGCTCCGAGCTGTGACCGAAGATCTCGAGGATGTCCCGCTTGAGCCGGCGGGCCGCCATCGCCGTGTCCAGCTCGGCCTCGATCACGATCCGGCCGCTCACCAGGTGCAGCCCGCCCGCGAACCGAAGAATCGCCGAGACCTCTGCCTTTCTGCAGCAGGTCCGGGTCACGGGAAGCCGAGAAACTTCGTCCTTCACCGCTGGCGTCATCGCCATGGGCCGATCCTTCCATGCATCCGAAAAATACGGTCGTACGCGGCGGCCAACAGCTCCGGATCATGAATCGGAACGCCGTCGGGTGAGGCCACGGGGGCCAGCTCGACCGCGGCTCCGAGCCGCTGTGCGGCATCGGCGAGGGACTCGCGGTCGGGCACGGCGGCCTCGTCGGCCAGCACCACGTCCATGGCGAGTTTAGGGGCGTGTCGTCCCAAAACCTCCAAATGACGCTGCGGTGAGAAGCCTTCTGTTTCACCGGGCTGCGGTGCGAGGTTCAGCGAGAGGACCTTACGGGCCTTCGTGGTCACCAGTGCGTCGAGCAGTTCGGGCACCAGCAGGTGCGGAATCACGGAGGAGAACCAGGACCCCGGACCGAGCACCACCCAGTCGGCGTCCAGCACCGCGGCCACCGCTTCGGGTACCGCCGGCGGGTCGGCCGGGACGACGTGGACGGACTGCACCTCGCCGGGGGTCAGCGCCACCGTCGCCTGCCCGCGCACGGTGACCGTGTCGTCGGGGCGCTCCGGGTCGTGGCCCCGTACGAGCGCCTGGAGCTCCAGGGGGACGGCGGACATCGGCAGCACCCTGCCGTGTGCTCCCAGCAGCTTGCCGACCAGGTCGAGGGCCTGGACGTGGTCACCCAGCTGTTCCCAGAGCGCGACGATGAGCAGATTGCCCACCGCGTGCTCGTGCAGGTCGCCCTTGGACTCGAAGCGGTGCTGGATGACCTGGGCCCAGGTCTGGCCCCATTCGTCGTCCCCGCAGAGCGCGGCGAGCGCTTTACGGAGGTCGCCCGGCGGAAGGACGCCGAGCTCCTCGCGGAGCCGGCCGCTGGAGCCGCCGTCGTCGGCGACGGTCACCACGGCCGTGAGGTCGCCGGTGATCCGGCGCAGCGCCGTGAGCGAGGCCGAGAGCCCCATGCCGCCGCCGAGGGCGACGACCTTGGGCTGTGCGCCGCGCTTGCGGCCGGAGAGCGCGGCCGTGGCCCTGCTCAGCCGGCGCTGACGCAGATTGCGACTGGTCACTCTCGCCCCATGTCCCGGTGGACGAGGACGGTCTCGATCCCTTCCGTGGCCAGCCGGGCGGCCAGCTTCTCCGACATCGCGACGGAACGGTGCTTGCCGCCCGTGCACCCGACGGCGATCGTCACGTAGCGCTTGCCCTCGCGGCGGTAACCGGCGGCGATGAGCTGCAGCAGCTCCGTGTACTGGTTGAGGAACTCCTTGGCGCCCGGCTGGTCGAAGACGTAGTCGGACACCTCCTCGTTGAGCCCGGTGAAGGGGCGGAGCTCCGGGACCCAGTGCGGGTTGGGCAGGAAGCGGCAGTCGACGACGAGGTCGGCGTCGACCGGCAGCCCGTACTTGAAGCCGAACGACATCACCGTCGCCCGCAGCTCGGGCTCCTCGTCACCGGCAAACTGTGCGTCCATCTTGGCCCGCAGCTCGTGGACGTTGAGGCTGGAGGTGTCGATGACGAGGTCGGCGTCGCCGCGCAGCTCACGCAGCAGATCACGCTCGGCCTCGATGCCGTCGACGATGCGGCCGTCGCCCTGGAGCGGGTGCGGGCGGCGGACCGATTCGAAACGGCGTACGAGGGCGTCGTCGGAGGACTCCAGGAAGACGATCCGCCGGGTGACGTGCTTGGCCTCGAGGTCCGCGAGGGACTCCCGGAGGTTGTCGAAGAAGCGGCGGCCCCGCACGTCGACGACGACGGCGATGCGGGCGACGTTGCCCTGGGACCGGGCGCCCAGCTCCACCATCGTGGGGATCAGCGCGGGCGGCAGGTTGTCGACGACGAACCAGCCGAGGTCCTCCAGACACTTGGCGGCGGTGCTGCGCCCGGCGCCCGACATTCCGGAGATGATCACCAGCTCGGGGATGGCGGGCGTCGTGGCCTCGGCCTTCTCCGTGGTGCTTCCCGTACTCACTTGTGCTGCTCCGTCTGCTCGGCCGCGTTCGTTCTGGTGTTCATGCGCGTGCTCGGTCATGTCCTGCTGCCCCCGTCGTCCTCTTCAATGATCTCTCCAGTGGCGGTGTTCACGGCGGGTGCGGCCGGGGCGGCCGCCGCGAAGGCGACGGCCACCGACTCCGCTGTCCTGCGCCCTATCCCCGGCACCTCGCAGATCTCGTCGATTGTCGCCTGCCTCAGCTTCTTGACGGAGCCGAAGTGCTTGATCAACGCCTGCTTGCGGGTCTCGCCGAGGCCCGGGACGTCGTCCAGGGGGCTGCTGCGGATGCGCTTGGCCCTCTTGGCCCGCTGGTAGGTGATGGCGAAGCGGTGGGCCTCGTCACGGATGCGCTGGAGGAGATAGAGGCCCTCGCTGGAGCGGGGCAGCACCACCGGGTCGTCGTCATCCGGCAGCCAGACCTCTTCGAGGCGCTTGGCGAGACCGCAGACCGCGATGTCGTCGATACCCAGCTCGTCCAGGGCCCGCTTGGCTGCGGCGACCTGGGGCTGCCCTCCGTCGACGACGACGAGCTGCGGCGGGTAGGCGAAGCGCTTGGGGCGGCCGTCGTCCTCGCGGGGCTCCTCCCGGACGGAGTCGGGGTCCGGTACCACGGGCACCACCGCACCGGGCGCGGACCCGGCGGAACCGGGCCCACCGGGTGAGGGCTCGCCGGGTGCCGGCTCCCCGGGCGCGGGCACGGGGCCGGTGGGCGCGGGGGTGTCCTCCCACTCCCCCGTCCGCTCCTTCTCATGGAGGTAGCGCTTGAAGCGGCGGCCGATGACCTCATGCATCGACCTGACGTCGTCCTGGCCCTCGAAGCCCTTGATCTGGAAGCGGCGGTATTCGCTCTTGCGTGCGAGGCCGTCCTCGAAGACCACCATGGACGCGACCACGTCGTCACCCTGGAGGTGCGAGATGTCGAAGCACTCGACGCGCAGCGGAGCGGTGTCGAGACCGAGTGCCTCGGCGATCTCCTCCAGGGCGCGGGAGCGCGTCGTGAGGTCGGACGCGCGCTTGGTCTTGTGCAGCCCCAGCGCCTGCTGGGCGTTGCGCTGGACCGTGCCCATCAGGTCCTTCTTGTCGCCCCGCTGCGGGATGCGCAGGCTGACCTGGGACCCCCTGCGGTCCGCGAGCCACTGGGACACGGCGTCGGGGTCCTCGGGGAGCGCCGGGACCAGGACCTCCTTGGGGACGGAGTCGCCCGACTCCTCCCCGTACAGCTGCTGGAGCGCGTGTTCCACCAGGCCCGCCGTGTCGACGGCCTCGACCTTGTCGGTGACCCAGCCACGCTGGCCCCGCACCCGTCCGCCGCGGACGTGGAAGATCTGGACGGCGGCTTCGAGCTCGTCCTCGGCGACGGCGATCAGGTCGGCGTCGGTGGCGTCCGCGAGGACGACGGCGCTCTTCTCCATGGCGCGCTTCAGCGCCTCCGCGTCGTCGCGCAGCCGTGCCGCCCGCTCGTACTCCATCTCCTCGGCCGCCTGCATCATGTCCTTCTCGAGGCGGCGGATGTACGTCCCCGTGCGGCCGGCCATGAAGTCGCAGAAGTCCTCGGCCAGATCCCGGTGTTCCTCGGGGGTGACCCGTCCGACGCAAGGGGCGGAGCACTTGCCGATGTAACCGAGGAGGCAGGGGCGGCCGGTCCGCTCGGCGTTCTTGAAGACACCGGCGGAGCAGGTACGCACGGGGAAGACCCGGAGCATCAGGTCGACCGTCTCGCGGATCGCCCAGGCGTGGCCGTACGGGCCGAAGTAGCGCACGCCCTTCTTCTTGGCGCCGCGCATGACCTGGACGCGCGGGAACTCCTCGTTGAGCGTGACCGCGAGGTACGGATAGCTCTTGTCGTCGCGGTACTTGACGTTGAACCGGGGGTCGAACTCCTTGATCCAGGAGTACTCCAGCTGAAGCGCCTCGACCTCGGTGGATACGACGGTCCATTCCACGGAGGCGGCCGTGGTGACCATCGTGCGGGTGCGGGGGTGCAGGCCGGCCAGGTCCTGGAAGTAGTTGGCCAGGCGCTGGCGCAGGTTCTTGGCCTTCCCGACGTAGATCACCCGGCGGTGCTCGTCGCGGAATTTGTAGACCCCCGGGGAGTCGGGGATCTGTCCCGGCTTGGGGCGGTAGCTGGAGGGGTCTGCCATGTCTCACACCCTACTTGCGGGCAGTGACAGAGCGGCGTTTCCGGGGCCCCCGGGACCCATGACGGGCCGCCCGGTCAGGCTCCGGGGCCCGCGACGAGCTTTCCGCCCTCGAGCTTCAGCGGGACGGAGGGCAGCGGCACGGTGGCCGGGCCCTGCAGCGCCTTGCCCGTGGTCATGTCGAAGCGGCTTCCGTGGCAGGGGCAGTTGCCCTCGTTGCCCTCGACCTTGTCCAGGAGGCAGCCGGCGTGGGTGCACTGCGCGCTGAAGGCCTTGTACTGGCCGGCGGCCTGGCAGCTCACGACGACCCGCTGCTCCCGGTAGAGCTTCGCCCCGCCGACCGGGACCTCGTCCGCGGCGCCGAGCTCCACGGGCGCGGTGGGCGTGGGTGTCTGCGCGTGGCCGAGCTTCGACTCGGTGGAACAGGCTGCCGCTCCCAGCCCGGCGGCGCCGGCGAGAGCGGCACCCTTCAGTACGGTACGGCGGGCGGCGGGCAGGCCGGACATGCGGTCTCCACTGGTCGGGGGAACAGAGAGCCGCCGTCACCGTCCGGGCACCGGGTGCCACGGACTCCGGGCACGGGCCGCACCTGAAGGCATGGGCGACAGACCCGACGATACCGACGGAGAACGCCGGCCCTCCGACCGGGCCCGGAGAGAGCCGGGCGGATGACACCTCCCTACGGCCCGTGCCCGGGAGCGACGGCCGGGAAGGCCCGCGAAGGCCGGGAAGGCGCGACGGCAGCGGGGCGGCCCCCATGTGCAGGGTGCCGCCCCGGACAGCCGGAGTCAGGCCTTCCGCGCGCGGGCGGCCTTCTTCGGGGCGGACTGCTCGGCAGCCGCCTTCCCTGCCGTCCTGGCCGTGGCCGTCTTGCGGGCCGTGGACGCCTTCGCGGCCACGGCCTTCTTCGCGGGCGCCTTACGGGCCTTCCGGGCCGCGGGCACTGCGGCCCCGCCGATCCGATTCGCTCCCAGGACCTCCTGGAGGAACTTCCCGGTGTGGCTGGCCGGCACCGAGGCGATGTGCTCCGGGGTGCCCTCGGCGACGACCAGACCGCCGCCGTTGCCGCCCTCGGGACCCATGTCGACGACCCAGTCGGCGGTCTTGATGACATCGAGGTTGTGCTCGATGACGATCACCGTGTTGCCCTTGTCGACCAGTCCCGACAGGACGGAGATGAGCTTGCTGATGTCCTCGAAGTGCAGACCGGTCGTCGGCTCGTCCAGGACGTAGACCGTGCGCCCGGTGGAGCGCTTCTGCAGCTCGCTCGCCAGCTTCACGCGCTGCGCCTCACCGCCGGAGAGCGTCGGCGCGGACTGGCCGAGCCTGACGTATCCGAGGCCCACCTCGTTGAGCGTGCGGAGATGGCGCGCGATCGTCGGGACGGCCTCGAAGAACTCCAGGCCTTCCTCGATCGGCATGTCCAGCACCTCGGCGATGGACTTGCCCTTGTAGTGGACCTCCAGCGTCTCCCGGTTGTAGCGCGCGCCGTGGCAGACCTCGCACGGGACGTACACGTCGGGCAGGAAGTTCATCTCGATCTTGATGGTGCCGTCGCCGGAGCAGTTCTCGCAGCGGCCGCCCTTGACGTTGAAGGAGAAGCGGCCCGGCAGATAGCCGCGCACCTTCGCCTCCATCGTCTCGGCGAACAGCCTGCGGACATGGTCGAAGACTCCGGTGTACGTGGCCGGGTTGGAGCGGGGCGTCCGGCCGATCGGCGACTGGTCGACGTGGACGACCTTGTCGACGAGGTCGTCGCCGTCGACCCGGGTGTGCCGCCCGGGCACCGACTTGGCACCGTTGAGCTCGCGCGCCAGATGGGTGTAGAGGATGTCGTTGACCAGGGTCGACTTCCCGGAACCGGAGACACCGGTGACGGCCGTGAGCACGCCGAGCGGGAAGGAGACGTCGATGTCCTGGAGGTTGTTCTCCCGGGCACCGTGCACCGTGAGCCGGCGCTTCGGGTCGACGGGACGCCGGATGTCCGGCATCTCGATGGCCCTCTTGCCCGACAGGTACTGACCGGTGACGGACTCCTCGTTGGCCAGCAGGTCCTTGAGCGAGCCGGAGTGGACGACCTTGCCGCCGTGCTCACCCGCGCCGGGCCCGATGTCGACGACCCAGTCGGCGACCTTGATCGTGTCCTCGTCGTGCTCGACGACGATGAGCGTGTTACCCATGTCCCGGAGCCGGACCAGGGTCTCGATCAGCCGGTGGTTGTCGCGCTGGTGCAGACCGATGGACGGCTCGTCCAGCACGTACAGCACGCCGACGAGTCCGGACCCGATCTGCGTGGCGAGCCGGATGCGCTGCGCCTCGCCGCCCGACAGGGTGCCCGCTGCGCGGTTCAGCGAGAGGTAGTCGAGGCCGACGTCGACGAGGAACTTCAGCCGCTCGTTGACCTCCTTGAGCACACGCTCGGCGATCTTCTTGTCGCGGGCGTTCAGCTTGAGGCGGCCGAGGAATTCGGCGCACTCGCTGATCGACATCGCGGCGACCTCGGCGATGGACTTCTCCATCACCGTCACCGCGAGGACCAGCGGCTTGAGCCGGGTGCCCTCACAGGTCGGGCAGGCCACCTCGCGCATGTAGCCCTCGAAGCGCTCCCTGCTGGAGTCGCTCTCGGCCTCGGAGTGGCGCCGCTTGACGTACTGGACGGCGCCCTCGAAGCGGGGGGTGGTGTAGGCGCGCTCGCGCCCGTACCTGTTGCGGTAGCGGACCTCGGTCTGGATCTTGTGGCCGTGGAGCAGAGCCTTCTTGGCGCGCTGCGGCAGTCCGGCCCAGGGAATGTCCGTACGGAATCCGAGTGCTTCGGCCAGCGCGGTGATCTGGCGGCCGAAGTACTCCTTGGTGTGACCGTGCGACCAGGGGTGGATCGCGCCCTCGTCCAGGGACTTGTCCTCGTCCGGGACGATCAGCTCCGGGTCGACCTCCATCCGCGTGCCGATGCCCGTGCAGTCGGGGCAGGCGCCGAAGGGGCTGTTGAAGGAGAAGGAGCGGGGCTCCAGCTCCTCGAAGGAGAGGTCGTCGTACGGGCAGTAGAGGTGCTCGGAGTACATCCGCTCACGCTCGGGGTCGTCCGCCTCGAGGTCGACGAAGTCGAGCACGACCATGCCGCCGGAGAGGCCCAGGGCCGTCTCGACGGAGTCGGTCAGCCGGCGCTTGGCGCTGTCCTTCACCGTGAGGCGGTCGATGACCACCTCGATGGTGTGCTTCTCCTGCTTCTTCAGCTTGGGCGGCTCGGACAGCTGGATGGTCTCGCCGTCGACCCGGGCCCTGCTGTAGCCCTTGGTCTGGAGGTCGCCGAAGAGGTCGACGAACTCCCCCTTGCGCTCGCGCACCAGCGGGGAGAGGACCTGGAAGCGGCTGCCCTCGGGCAGGCCGAGCACCTTGTCGACGATGGCCTGCGGCGACTGGCGCGAGATGGGCCGGGCGCACTCGGGACAGTGCGGCTTGCCGATCCGGGCGAAGAGCAGCCGGAGGTAGTCGTAGACCTCGGTGATGGTGCCGACCGTCGAGCGCGGGTTGCGCGAGGTCGACTTCTGGTCGATGGAGACGGCGGGCGAGAGGCCTTCGATGAAGTCCACGTCCGGCTTGTCCATCTGGCCGAGGAACTGCCGGGCGTACGAGGAGAGCGATTCCACGTAGCGCCGCTGGCCCTCGGCGAAGATCGTGTCGAACGCGAGCGACGACTTGCCCGATCCGGAGAGCCCGGTGAAGACGATGAGGGAGTCACGGGGGAGATCGAGCGAGACGTTCTTCAGGTTGTGCTCGCGCGCGCCACGGACGATGAGACGGTCGGCCACGCCGGTCCGCACCTTTCTGGAGAGAAGTGGGGGAACTGAGCCCCTGTCCCAGGGTATGGGGGGCGCCACAGCGATGTACGAAGCTTTCGACTCCGAGCGTATAGCACGCGCATTCGATTTACGGTCGACCGAAGACTCCATCACCCGAATGAGTGGCTGGGTCTACGCTCGGCTCATGACTGATCATGCGCGCGACCTGGAAGCTGTACGTGAAGCGACCGATCGGCTGCTCAGTGCCACGGGCAAGATGGACGACGGCGCCGTTGCCGAGCCGTCGCGTCTGCCGGGCTGGAGCCGCGGCCATGTTCTTGCCCACCTGTCACGTAACGCCGACGCCCTCGTAAATGTTCTCCAGGGGCGCCCGATGTACGCGAGCAGCGAAACCCGGGACGCCGACATCGAACGCGATGCGCCCCGGCCCCTGGCCGAACAGCTCGCTGACCTGCACGCGAGCGGAGCGGCCTTCCTGACCGCGACCGGGACGCCGGCCGACTGGTCACGTACGGTCACCATGCGCAACGGTGTGACGGAATCGGCCTCCCGGATCCCCTTCCGCCGCTGGATCGAGGTCGAGCTGCACCACGTCGACCTGGGGGTGGGGTACGAGCTGGAGGACCTGCCGGAGGAGTTCGTGACCCGGGAGAACGACTTCCTCGCCGAACGGTTCGCCGGCCGCCCCGATGTCGCCCTCACGACGGCGGTCGCCGCGGACGGCCGGCTGTGGACCACGGGCGGCCGGGCCGACGGCGCTCCTGTCACCGTCCGGGGAACGGCCCCCGACATCCTCGGCTGGCTCTGCGGACGCCGTGACGGCTCCGCGCTCACTGTGGACGGCGGCAGCCTTCCGCCGCTGCCCCCGCTATAGGCTGCGTCACATGACGTACAGCGGAACGGTCAAGGTCGGCGGACCTGCGGATGTGCACGAGCTGACGGATCTGATGATCTCCAAGGTCGCCGTCGGCCCGATGAACAACAACGCCTATCTGCTGCGCTGCCGGGCAACCGGCGAGCAGCTCCTGATCGACGCGGCCGCCGAGGCCGGGGTCCTGCTGCGGCTGATCGGCGAGGACGGCATCCGGTCCGTCGTCACGACGCACCGGCACGGTGACCACTGGCAGGCGCTCGGCGAGGTGGTGGCGGCCACCGGGGCACGGACGTACGCCGGGAGGTACGACGCCGAGGGCATCCCGGTCCCGACCGATGAGCTCGTCGAGGACAACGGCACGATCCGGGTGGGCCAGGTCTCGCTGACCGCCAGGCACCTGACCGGCCACACCCCGGGGTCCATCGCCCTGGTCTACGACGACCCGCACGGGGCTCCGCACGTGTTCACCGGGGACTGCCTCTTCCCCGGCGGCGTAGGCAATACGAACAAGGACCCGGAGGCGTTCGCGAGCCTGCTCCACGACGTGGAGACCAAGCTCTTCGACCGCCTGCCGGACGAGACGTGGGTCTACCCGGGCCACGGTCACGACACCACCCTCGGCGCCGAGCGCGCGCAGCTTCCGGAGTGGCGCGAGCGCGGCTGGTGATCCGGTGAACGCC
>NZ_JBHWZS010000306.1:0-10461 GCF_042728155.1 Streptomyces sp. NPDC060209 | reverse complement strand
CGGTCCGGGAGCTCGGAGACCGTCACGGTGTTCCAGTGCCGCTTGTTCAGGTGCCAGCCGGGGACGATCGCGGTGTGCTCCTTGCGGAGCCGCAGCGCCTCGTCCGGATCGCACTTGAGGCTGACCGTCAGAGGCCGCGCGTCCAGCACGCTGAGGGCGAATATCTTTCCCAGGACCTTGAAGACCGAGGCTTCGGGCCCGAAGGGGAACTCCTCCGCGCTCGCGTTGAACTCCAGGCAGAACGTGCGCAGCTCCTGGGGAGTCATGCCGTTTCCATTCCCTCCGGTTCCACCAGCACCGTGACGATCTTGTTCCTGCGGCCCGCCGGGGACTCCGCGGTGAGGCGGAGCTTGC
Source organism: Streptomyces sp. NPDC060209 (assembly GCF_042728155.1). Lineage (NCBI taxonomy): Bacteria > Bacillati > Actinomycetota > Actinomycetes > Kitasatosporales > Streptomycetaceae > Streptomyces > Streptomyces sp. NPDC060209. The sequence continues at coordinate 10,107 of NZ_JBHWZS010000306.1, read as the reverse complement.
GCCCGTCGGGGAGGTCGACGATCGAGGAGGCGCCGGAGATCGGGACCCGCCCGAGCGCCTTCGCCAGCAGACCACCGACCGTTTCCACGTCCTCGTCGTCGTAGGCGTCGAGGCCGAACAGTTCCCCGAGGTCACCGATGTCGAGCCGGGCGGTCACCCGGAAGCAGCCGTTCTCCAGCTCCTGGACCGGCGGGAGTTCGCGGTCGTACTCGTCGGTGATCTCGCCGACGATCTCCTCGAGGATGTCCTCGATGGTGACGATCCCGGCCGTGCCGCCGTACTCGTCGATGACGACGGCGACGTGGCTGCGGTCCTGCTGCATCTCACGCAGCAGGTCACCGGCGTTCTTCGTGTCGGGGACGAAGGCTGCGGGGCGCATCGCAGTGGAGACCAGGTCCGCCTCCGCGTCCCGGTTGATGTGCGTCTTGCGGACCAGGTCCTTGAGGTAGACGATCCCGACGATGTCGTCCTCGTTCTCCCCGGTGACCGGGATCCGGGAGAAGCCGGAGCGGAGCGCGAGGGTCAGTGCCTGACGGACCGTCTTGTACCGCTCGATGCAGACCAGGTCGGTGCGGGGCACCATGACCTCGCGCACGAGGGTGTCGCCGAGCTCGAAGACCGAGTGCACCATGCGGCGTTCGTCGTCCTCGATGAGCGACTCCTGCTCGGCGAGGTCGACCATCGCGCGCAGTTCGGCCTCACTGGCGAAGGGGCCCTTGCGGAAGCCCTTGCCCGGGGTCAGCGCGTTGCCCAGGAGGATCAGCAGTTGCGGGATCGGCCCCATGATCCTGGCCAGCGGCAGCAGGACGTACGCCGCGGCCGTGGCGGTGTTCAGCGGGTGCTGACGGCCGATGGTGCGCGGCGAGACCCCGATGGCGACGTAACTGACGAGGACCATGACCCCCATGGCGACGGCCAGCGCCTGCCAGGTCTCGGTGAACTCCTGGAGGCAGGCGTAGGTGACGAGGACGCCGGCCGACATCTCGCAGGCGACCCGCACGAGCAGCGCCACGTTGAGATAGCGGGTGGGGTCGGCGGCGACCTGTTCCAGCTTGGCGCTGCCGCGGCGCCCTGCCCGCACGGCCTCGGCCGCGCGGAAGCTCGACGTACGCGCGATGCCCGCCTCGGCGCAGGCCGCCAGCCAGCCGACGACGATCAGCAGGACGGCACCGGAGATGAGGGGGACGCTCACGAGACGGTGGGGGCGGGGGACGGACCCGTCAGCCCGCGCTCGCCGCGCCAGCCGTCGACGATCGCCGCCTGGAGGCCGAACATCTCGGCCTTCTCGTCCGGCTCCTCGTGGTCGTACCCGAGGAGGTGCAGCACCCCGTGGACGGTGAGGAGCTGGAGCTCCTCATCCATCGAGTGCTGCGTCTCGGCGTCCTCGCCCTGCTTCTTCGCGACCTCCGGACAGAGCACGATGTCACCGAGGAGCCCCTGCGGGGGCTCCTCGTCGTCCTTGGCCGGGGGACGGAGCTCGTCCATCGGGAAGGACATGACATCCGTCGGGCCCGGGAGGTCCATCCACTGGATGTGGAGCTGCTCCATGGCGGCGGTGTCCACCACGATCACCGAGAGTTCGGACAGCGGGTGGATCCGCATCCGGGCGAGCGCGTAGCGGGCGATGTCGAGGATCGCCTGCTCGTCGACCTCGGTTCCGGACTCGTTGTTGACGTCGATCGACATGGTGCGCTGCGACTACTTCCCGTTGGGGCCGTTTCGGCCCTCTGCGTTGTCGTACTTCTCGTACGCGTCGACGATACGGCCGACGAGCTTGTGCCGGACGACATCCTGGGAGGTGAGCCTGGAGAAGTGCACGTCCTCGACACCGTCCAGGATCTCCTGGACCTGACGGAGACCGCTCTTGGTGCCGTTCGGCAGGTCCACCTGGGTGACGTCACCTGTGACGACGATCTTCGAGTCGAAGCCGAGACGGGTGAGGAACATCTTCATCTGCTCGGCGCTGGTGTTCTGCGCCTCGTCGAGGATGATGAACGCGTCGTTCAGGGTCCGGCCACGCATGTACGCCAGCGGCGCGACCTCGATCGTGCCCGCGGCCATGAGCCGGGGGATCGAGTCGGGGTCGAGCATGTCGTGCAGCGCGTCGTAGAGCGGACGCAGATACGGGTCGATCTTGTCGAAGAGCGTGCCGGGCAGGAAGCCGAGCCGCTCCCCCGCCTCGACGGCGGGCCTGGTCAGTATGATCCGGCTGACCTGCTTGGACTGCAGGGCCTGGACCGCCTTGGCCATGGCGAGATAGGTCTTGCCGGTGCCCGCGGGGCCGATACCGAAGACGATGGTGTGCTTGTCGATCGCGTCGACGTACCGCTTCTGGTTGAGCGTCTTGGGGCGGATCGTGCGGCCACGGCTGGAGAGGATGTTCTGCGTGAGCACCTCCGCGGGGGTCTCCGCGCCCTCCCCGTTGCCGTTCCCGCTCGCCCTGAGCATGGCGATCGAGCGTTCCACAGCGTCCTCCGTCATCGGCAGTCCGGTGCGGAGCACCAGCACCATCTCGTCGAACAGGCGCTGGATGAGGGCGACGTCCGCCGCGCTTCCAGTCGCGCTTATCTCGTTGCCCCGGACATGGATGTCGACGGCCGGGAACGCCGTTTCGATCACGCGCAGGAGCGAATCGCCCGACCCCAGGAGCATCACCATCGGGTGTGCGGCCGGAATGCTGATCTGGGCCCGTGCCTGCGGCTGTGTAGGTGACTGAGTCATGGGCCGGCCCTCGGGCCTGCGCATACCTCCCGTTGCAGGGCCGTCGCTGCTCGACTGCCTCTGGACTACCAGCGTACGACTCCGCACCGTCGACGCCGAGAGGTTTTACCCGGTGATCATCAGCCCTTCACTGCCGGAAGCCGATCGTCGGGACGGCGCGGCGCAGGGGCCACGCCCTGCCCGCGGCGGGCAGCAGCTCCTCCAGGAAGGCGTAGCGCTCCAGTGCCGCGGGGTCCTGGTCGGCGCAGGTGCGCACCTGCTGCCACCAGCCGGCGATCTCGGCCCATCCGGGTGCGGACAGTGATCCGCCGAACTCCTGTACCGACAGGGCCGCGGTGAGGCCGGCGAAGGCGAGGCGGTCGGCGAGCGGCCAGCCTGCCAGCGTCCCGGTGACGAACCCGGCGACGAAGACGTCGCCCGCCCCGGTGGGGTCCAGGGCCTCCACCTCGATCGCGGGCACCTCTGCGGCCGTCCCGGTCTCCCGGTCCACCGCGTAGGCGCCCTCCGCCCCCAGGGTGACCACGGCGAGGGGCACCCGTTCGGCCAGGGCGTGGGCGGCGGCGCGGGGGCAGTCGGTGCGGGTGTAGCGCATGGCCTCCTCGGCGTTGGGCAGGAAGGCCAGGCAGTGCCCGAGGTCGGGCAGGGCGTCCAGGTCCCAGCGGCCGGTCTCGTCCCAGCCGACGTCGGCGAAGACCATCGCGCCGTTCCGGGCGGCCCCGGCCACCCAGGACTCGCTGCGGCCGGGGGTCAGCGAGGCGACGGCGGCGCGGGCGCGCGGCGGGCAGTGCGGGAGCGTGTGACCGGGCGTCGCGGAAGCGGTGGGGGCGGGCGCCTCGTGACCGTGCGAGACCATCGTGCGCTCGCCCTCGTACGCCATGGAGACGGTGACGGGAGAGTGCCAGCCGGAGACCGTGCGCGACATGGACAGGTCGATGCCCTCGCCCTGTTCGAGGGCGTCCCAGCAGTATTCGCCGTAGTGGTCGTCGCCGAACGCGGCGGCCAGGGAGGTGCGCAGGCCGAGCCGGGCGAGTGCGGTGGCCATGTTGGCGACGCCTCCGGGGCTGGATCCCATGCCACGGGCCCAGGACTCCGTCCCGCGCACCGGTGCGCTGTCCAGGCCGGTGAAGATGATGTCCAGGAAGACCGTGCCGGTCAGGAAGACGTCGCAGGCCGGATCCTGCGGGGCACGCAGCCCGAACAGCGGGTCGATGCCTGGATTGGTTGTGCTCACCGTGCGCTCCCCGGCCGTGGCAGATCTGAACAGTGCGAGATCCGGCCAGTGTGCCGGATTCACCTCCGCATCCGGAGGGCCCGCGCCGCATCGCACACACTCACTCCCACCTGCATAAACATGCGCAGCTACCCGGCCGGATGACGCATAAACCTGTATGTGACCCAGATCACATCGAGCCGACTTTCCGTCGCCTGGGCGCGCTTGATACAAATTGGCCCGCGAGCACCGTTCGGGACAGTTGACGACGAGTGCCGCTTCTCCCGCATTTCTCGCTCCACCCTCCCCTGCCACACCTCTGCCTTGCCCTCCCCTGCCTTACCTCGCTCCACCCTCCCCTGCCTTCTTCTGCCTCCACAGGCATGTCTTCAGGAACGCCCATGTCCTCGCGCCCTCGCGCCGCGTGGCCCCTGGTAGCCGTGTTCACCGCCGGTTACCTCGCCGCCTATCTGCTCCCCACCATCGTCGGCCGCCTCAGCACCTATCTGGGGCTGAGCTCGGCCCAGGCCGGTCTGGTCGGCAGCGCCCTCCTGCTCAGCTCGGCCTCGGCCGGCTTCGCGCTGGCGGGACGCGTCGAGAGATTCGGGTCGCGGAGACCGGCGCGCGCGGGGCTGCTGCTCGCCGCGCTCGGCTACGGCTGCGCGGCGTCGACCACCTCGATGCCGCTGGTCATCGCCGGTGTCGTGGTCGGCGGTTTCGGCTCCGGCACGGCGACCGCCGTCGCCGCGTCCGGCATCGCGGCGCAGCACGATCCGCACCGGACCTCGTCGCTCGGGCTGCTCAGCGTCTCGGCGACGGCGGGAGCCCTCTACCTGACGATCCCGCACCTGGGCGGCGGCCACCGGCTGCCGTTCGCCTCCATCGCGCTGGTCGCCCTGCTCGTCTGGCCCGCGACCTCCCGGCTGGGCGGGCCCACGCCTGTCGGCGGGACGTCGCCGGCGCAGGGACGGCTGCCGCACCGGCGGTCCGGGCTGGTGCTGGCGGGCGGCATGCTCGTCTGGTCCATGGCGCAGAACGCCCTGTGGGGCGTGAGCAGCCGCATCGGCGCCGACCAGGTGGGACTCTCCGAGGTGACCATCGGCGCCGTGTTCGCCGCCGCACTGGGTGCGGGACTCCTCGGCGTGATGGGCGCGGGCGCACTGGGAGCCCGGCTCGGGCGGGCGGTGCCGATCGGCCTCGGGACGATGATCATCGCCGGGAGCATCGTGCTCAGCTCATCGGCCGACGGACTGGGGTCGTTCGCGACCGGTGAGATCGCGTGGAACACCTTCTACCCGGTGGTCCTGTCGTATCTGATCGGACTGGCCGCCTCACTGGACGTGCGCGGCCGCTGGGCGGTCCTCGCGGGTTCCGCGTCGTCCGTCGGCACGGCGTGCGGCCCCCTCCTCGGCAGCGTGCTCTCCGAGCAGGCGGGCTACGCGGTGATGGGGCTGATCCTGGGGGCAGCCACCCTCCTGGTCGCGGCCCCCGTCACCGCGGTGGCGCTGCACACCGGCGGCCGGCCGCTGGTGCCCGGTTCCGTCCGGCGCAGGGGCGGTGCCCCGGCCGCGCTGCTCGCCGCCACGACCAACAGCCTGTCCGGCGCGGTGCCCAAGCTGGGCGCGCCGGAGCAGGCGGTCGCGGAGATCAGCGTGCCCGCGCTGCGGCGCAGGCGGCTGGTGCGGAGCGCGTTCCGGACGGCGGGACCGGCCGGCGGGGCCGGTCAGTCGAACGCGTACGCCTCGACCTCGGAGAGGTAGCGCGCCCTGCGCTCCTCGTCGTGGTCGAGGAAGGCCGCCTCGAAGGAGTTCCGGGCCAGGGTGCGCAGGTGCTCGCGGTCCAGGCCGAGCGCCTCGTGCACGGCGTGGAAGGTGTCTCCGACGTATCCGCCGAAGTAGGCGGGGTCGTCGGAGTTCACCGTGCAGAGCAGCCCCGCGTCCATCATGGACCGCAGCGGGTGCTGCTCCAGGACGTCGATCGCGCGCAGCCGTACGTTGGAGAGCGGGCACAGGGTCAGCGGGATCCGCTCGGAGACCAGCCGGTCCACCAGGTCCGGGTCCTCCATGCAGCGCAGCCCGTGGTCGATCCGCTCCACGCCGAGGACGTCCAGGGCCTCCCGGATGTACTCCGGCGGGCCCTCCTCTCCGGCGTGGGCGACCTTGCGCAGGCCGAGGGCCGTGGCCGCCGCGTACACCTCGCGGAACTTCGCGGGCGGGTGGCCGACCTCCGCGGAGTCCAGGCCGACGGCGCTGATGCGGTGGAGGTACGGCTTCGAGGCCTCCAGGGTCTCCAGCGCCGACTCCGCGGACTTGTCACGCAGGAAGCACATGATCAGCTGGGTGGAGATGCCGTGCGTCTCCTCGCTGCGGTCCAGCGCCCTGCCGAGCCCCTCGATGACGGTGCCGATCGGGACACCGCGGTCGGTGTGGGCCTGCGGGTCGAAGAAGATCTCCGCGTGCCGGACACCCTGGGCCGCGGCGCGGGCGAGGTAGGCGTCGGCCAGTTCGGCGAAGTCGTCCTCGGTGCGCAGCACCGCCATCAGGGCGTAGTACAGGTCGAGGAAGGTCTGCAGGTCCTCGAAGAGATACGCCTTGCGCAGCTCCTCGGTGTCGGCGTAGGGCAGGTCCACGCCGTTGCGCGCGGCGAGTGCGAAGGCCAGCTCGGGTTCGAGGGTTCCTTCGATGTGGAGGTGAAGTTCTGCTTTGGGGAGGTGCACGGGGTTCTCGTTACGTGTGGCGGGTGGGTACCGGGACCCTGATCAGGTCCTGGGCGATGGTCAGTTCGCCTTCGAAGCCGGCTGCCCTGGCCTGGCGCTCGAAGGTGTCGGGGTCGGTGTAGCGCTGGGAGAAGTGCGTCAGCACGAGGTGCCGTACGTCCGACTCCTTCGCCACCCGGGCCGCCTGGCCGGCTGTGAGGTGGCCGTGGTCGGCGGCGAGCCGGCCGTCCTCGTCGAGGAACGTCGACTCGATGACCAGCATGTCGCATCTCTCGGCAAGGGCGAACGCGCCGTCGCAGAGCCGGGTGTCCATGACGAACGCGAAGCGCTGTCCGCGGCGGGTCTCGGAGACCTCCTCCAGCGGGATGCCGCGCAGGACGCCGTCCCGCTGGATCCGTCCGACGTCGGGCCCCGCGATGCCGTGCTCGGCCAGCTTCGCGGGCAGCATGCGCAGCCGGTCGGGCTCGGTGAGGCGGTAACCGTAGGACTCGACGGGATGCGAGAGCCGGTGGCTGTCGAGGGTGTACGCGTCGGTGGTGGCGAGGACGCCGTCGGCGGCGACCGGAGCCTCGGTCAGCTCGACCGACTCGCGGTAGGCGGTCGCGTACCGCAGCCGGTCGAAGAAGCGCTGTCCGCTCGCCGGGAAGTGGGCGGTGACCGGGTGCGGGACCTGGTCGAGATTGATCCGCTGGATCACGCCCGCCAGGCCGAGCGCGTGGTCGCCGTGGAAGTGCGTGACACAGATCCGGTTGATGTCGTGCGCGGCGACGCCCGCCCGCAGCATCTGGCGCTGGGTTCCCTCGCCCGGGTCGAAGAGGATGCCCTCGCCGTCCCAGCGCAGCAGATACCCGTTGTGGTTGCGGTGACGGGTCGGCACCTGGCTGGCGGTGCCTAGGATCACGAGTTCTCGTACGGACACGGGTGGGGGTCCTAGGGTCTTTCGTCTGGATCAGGGTGGGTCAGGGAGCGGGGTCCGGTGCCGTGCGTCGCGAGGCGGAGGAGGGAGGCCGCGGAGCGATCGGGGTCTCCCCCGCTCGAGCGAAGCCGAGAGCTAGCGGAAGACCGACGACAACGCCGCGAGGTTCGGTGCCAGGGCACGCGAGCCCAGCCTGATCCGAACGAGAGGCCCTAACCGGGGGGCCACTGCATCCCGCGACCGCCCAGGACGTGGGCGTGCGCGTGGAAGACGGTCTGCCCGGCGCCGGCACCGGTGTTGAGCACGATGCGGTAGCCGGTCTCGGTGATCTTCTCGTCGGCGGCGACCAGACCCGCCTCACGCAGCACGTCGGCGGCGGCCTGCGGCTCGGCGGCGGCGAGCGCGGCGGCGTCCGGATAGTGCGCCTTGGGGATGACCAGGACGTGGGTCGGGGCCTGGGGGTTTATGTCGCGGAAGGCGACGGTCGTCTCGCTCTCGCGGACGATGGTCGCCGGGATGTCCCCTGTAACGATCTTGCAGAACAGGCAGTCGGTCTGCGGCTCTCCCGCCATGGCCCGGCCTCCTAGGTCGTTCGGTCCTCGTGATCAGTACACCGGCATGCTATCCGGCCGGGGCGTGCGGGCGGCTCTCAGCTCCAGCGCCCGGTGCGTCCCATCAGCAGGGCCGCCGCCGCGGTCCCCGCGGTCGAGGTGCGCAGCACACTGGGCCCGAGCCGGTAAGCGGGCGCCCCCGCCTCGGCGAAGGCGGCCAGCTCCTGCGGTGAAACCCCGCCCTCCGGGCCCACCACCAGCACGATCGTGCCGTGGGCGGGGAGTTCGGCGGCGGCGAGCGGCTCGCTGCCGCTGTCCCGGTCCTCGTGCAGGACGCCCGCGAAGTCCGCCCCGGCCAGCAGGGCCGCGACCTGCTTGGTCGTCATGGCCTCCGCCACCTCGGGGAAGCGGACCCGGCGGGACTGCTTCCCCGCCTCACGCGCGGTGCTGCGCCACTTGGCGAGGGACTTGAGCCCGCGGTCGCCCTTCCACTGCGTGATGCAGCGCGCGGCCTGCCAGGGCACGATCGCGTCGACACCCGTCTCGGTCATCGTCTCCACGGCGAGCTCACCGCGGTCGCCCTTGGGCAGCGCCTGGACGACGGTGATGGACGGGGTCGGCGCGGGCTCCTCGTGGACGCTCTCGAGGTCGGTGACCACGAGCCGGTCCTTGCCCTCTGCCGCCCGTACGACGCCTTCCGCCCAGCGGCCCCGCCCGTCGGTCAGGACGACGTCCTCCCCCGGGTTCAGCCGCTTCACGGAGACGGCGTGCCGTCCCTCGGGTCCGTCCAGGACGAACTCCGGCCCACTGGGCAGCTGTTCGACGACGAAGACCGGTGCCGTCACCTGGCACTCCTCACACTCATGCCGCACGCGCGGCTTCCGTTTCGGCGGCGAGCAGGCCCACGAGTTCCCCGGCGGGCAGCTCGCGTGCCATCCGGTGGCCCTGGCCCGCCCACAGGGCCATGCCCTGGGCGTCCCCGGCCTTGGCGGCGGCCCTGCGCAGCCCGCTGGTCAGCTGGTGCACCTGCGGGTAGGCGGCGGGAGCGTAGGGACCGTGCTCCCGTACGAACCGGTTGACCAGCCCGCGCGCGGGGCGGCCGGAGAAGGCCCGGGTCAGGGTCGTGGTCACGAACAGCGGGTTGGTCAGGGCCTGTTTGTGCAGCGGGTGCGCTCCCGACTCGGGACAGGGCAGGAACGCCGTGCCGAGCTGCGCCGCGTCGGCCCCGGCGGCCAGGACGGCCGCGATCTGGGAGCCGCGCATCAGTCCGCCGGCCGCGACGACCGGCAGCCGCACCGACTCGCGGACCTCCGCGATCAGCGCGATCAGCCCGGTGCCGGTGAGCCCGGCCTGCGGGTCGTCGCGGTGCGTGGACTGGTGGCCGCCCGCCTCGGTGCCCTGGACACAGACGGCGCCGGCGCCCGCCCACTGGGCGTTCCGCGCCTCCTGGGGCGAGGTGACCGTCACCACGGTGAGTGTGCCGGCGGCGGCGAACGCGTCGAGCACCTCGCGGGTGGGGCAGCCGAAGGTGAAGGAGACCACGGGTACGGGGTCCTCCAGCAGGATCGCGACCTTGGCGTCGTAGCCGTCGTCCCCGCCGGCGTCCGGGTCGCCGAGCGGGGTCTCGTACCAGGCGGCCTCACCGGCGAGCTGGTGGCGGTAGACCTCGACGGCGCCGGCGTCGGCGACCAGCGGCTGCGGCATGAAGACGTTGACGCCGAAGGGCCCGCCGGTCATCCTCCGGAGCTGCTTGACCTCGTTGTACATCCCGTCCGCCGTCTTGTAGCCGGCGGCGAGGAACCCGATCCCTCCGGCCTCGGCGACGGCGGCGGCCAGCTCCGGGCGGGAGACACCGCCCGCCATCGGGGCCTGCACGATCGGATACCGGCAGAGATCGGTCAACGCCAAGGACATGAGCGCATCGTGCCACGTCCGGCGGATCGTGCCGAATCAGCCCTTTCACACGGCGGAAGAGCGGCCGAACGCACAGCAC
>NZ_JBHWZS010000305.1:0-10482 GCF_042728155.1 Streptomyces sp. NPDC060209 | reverse complement strand
GTACACGTACGAGGAGCGGAAGTCCAACAACAAGCCGACCAAGTTCCTCACGTACATCACGGATCCGACGGACCGGCAGTCGCTGACGGTCACGTACTTCACGAAGGCCGACGGCGTCGGCCCGAAGATCGCCGACCACGTCAAGTCGGTGACCGACGTCTCGGGCCGCAAGCTGGCCTTCGAGTACTCGGACAAGGGTCTGCTGACGAAGCTCACCGACGGCGCGGGCTCGGCCCAGCCGAAGGTGTTCCTCTTCGAGTACGACGCGACGCAGGGCAACAAGAACGTCAAGCTCGTGAGCGTCACCGACCCGCGCGGCAACCCGACGAAGCTGACGTACAACACACCGTCCGCCGGTGACGACCCGAAGTACCACTGGTGGAGCAAGAAGATCACCGACCGTAACGGCGGTGACCTGGGCTTCGTGTACGCGCAGAACGCGGCGAACCCGAAGTTCGTCGACACCCGGGTGACGGACGCCCGGGCCAAGGGGACCTCGTTCGTCACGGACGACTTCGGCCGCCCGGTCCAGACGACCAACACCAAGTCCCAGACGACCAGGATGAGCTGGGACGCGGACAACAACGTCACGTACGTCGAGGAGAACAACGGCGCCAAGGCCGCGTACTGCTACGACCAGAAGACGGGCTACCCGCTCTGGCAGCGCACCGCGGAGCAGAACAAGGCCGGCGTCCCGCCGTCCTCGGACTGCGCGCCCGGCGTCTACCCGGCCGACGCGCAGAGGTACGAGTACCAGACGCGGGTGGACGGCTACTCGGCCGACCTGTTCCGCAAGACCTCCCCGGAGGGCCGCGCCTGGCAGTTCGGCTACGACACCTTCGGCAACCTGACCGCGGTCACCGACCCGAAGGGCGTCGCGACGCCGACGGCCGGCGACTACACCACGGCGTACACGTACGACGGGTACGGCCAGATGCTCACGGCGAAGGACGCCGCGAACACCACCACGACGTACGCGGACTACGGGCCGGCCGGCTACCCGCGCACGACCACGGACGCCCTCGACAAGACGTCGACGGTGGCCTACGGCCCGCGCGGCGAGGTGACCTCGTCGACCAACGAGCTGGGTCACACCGTCACCCAGAACTACGACGTCTACGGCCGTCCGACGAACGGCCGGACGCCGAAGGACCAGGCCGCCGGGGTGTACATCGACAACCCGGCGCCGGTGTACGACGCCAACGACAACATCACCACGTCCACGGCGCCGAACGGAGCGGTCCACACGGCCGTCTACGACGCCGGCGACCAGGTGACCTCGTTCAGCGACCCGAAGGACACCCCCACCGGGCAGGCGCGCACCACGACGTACACGTACGACGCGGTGGGCAACCAGCTGTCGGTGACGCTGCCCAAGGGCAACCTGGCCGGAGCGGCCGCGGGCGCGCACACCACGACGTACACGTACGACGAGCTCAACCGGCCGGTCACGATCACCGACGCGTTCGGGAACCGGACCACCGCCTCGTACGACGACGTCGGCAACGTCAGCACCGTCGTCGACCCGCTGAAGAACGACACCGCGGCCGCCGACGACTTCAGCGCCTCCTACACCTACGACCTGGACCACCGTCCCGTCTCGACGAAGGACCCGGCCGGCTACACCCGGTCGACGGCCTACGACATGGACGGCCTGACGCTGTCCGCGACGGACGAGAACGGCAACACCGTCCGGTCCACGTACGACGAGCGCGGCCAGGTCACCCAGGTGCGCGCGCCGCACGACGACCCCGGCGGCACGATCACGTACAACACCACGAAGTACGAGTACGACGTGGTGGGCCGCCAGACCGCGGTGATCACCCCGCGCGGTGTCGCCTCCGGGCGGGACGGCGCGTTCACCGCCAAGACCGTCTACGACGAACTGGGGCGCGTCAAGGCACGTCTCTCGCCGTACGACGCGAACGACCCGTTCTACAACAAGCCCGTGCAGACCGACTACACCTACGACGCGGTCAGCCGGCTGACCAAGGTGAGCGCCCCGCCCTCCAAGGGCGAGACGACCCGTAACGACACCACGTACAGCTACTTCGACAACGGCTGGGTGAAGGCGTCCACGGACCCGTGGGACATCGTCGCCGGCTACGAGTACAGCACCCTGGGCCAGCAGACCCGGCGCACGCTCACCAGCGCCGGTGGTTCGTCGTCCCGGACGATGAACTGGGGCTACTTCCCCGACGGCAAGCTGCAGACCCGCTCCGACACCGGCGTGCCCGTCGGCCTCCAGGTCGTCCTGGTCGACAACTCCGACACCCAGAACGTCTCGAAGACCGGCACGTGGACCTCGTCCTCGTCCGGCACGGGGCTCACCGGACACGACTACGCCACCCACGCCGCCGGCGCGGGCACGGACGCGTTCACCTGGGAGACGACGATCCCCGAGGACGGCGCGTACCAGGTGTACGTGAAGTACCCGGCCGTCACCGGAGCGGCGACCACCGCCTCCTACAAGGTGGAGCACGACGGCGGCTCGGCGACCAAGCCGGTCGACCAGACCAGGAACGCGGGCACCTGGGTCTCCCTGGGCAGCTACGCGTTTAAGGCGAGCGGCACCACGCCGCAGCGCGTCTCGCTGGCGCAGAACGCCGGCGGCACGGTCGCCGCCGACGCCGTGAAGCTGGTCCGTGACAACTCCGGCGACACCCAGTTGCCGCCGCAGTCCTTCGGCTACAGCTACGACGTCAACGGCAACATGACGGACCTCACCGACGGTTCGCCCGGCGCCCGGTACGACGCCTACGCGTTCAGCTACGACGCGCGGGACCGGCTGACCCAGCTCCAGGAGAAGGCGGCCGGCAACGTCAAGAACACCACCGGATTCGGCTACGACGCCGACTCCAACATCGTCAGCCAGACCCACGACGCGCGGAGCGCCGCGTTCGACTACGACGTGCGTGGTCTGCTGTCGAAGGTCGTGAACAAGGAGTCCGCGACCGACCCCTCCCCGAAGACGACGTCCTACACCCGTACCCCTGCCGGGCAGTTCGCCACGCAGACCAAGGGCAACGGCAACGTGGCGACGTTCGAGTACTACCTGGACAGCTCGCTGAAGAAGTCGTCCGAGCGGACGTCGGGCGGCACCCTGGTGGCCGAGCACTCCCTGACGTACGACCCGAACGGCAACCGGACGCGGGACGTCTCGACCACGCAGGACGCCGACAACCACGCCGCGTACCTGTCGCGGACGAGTACGAACGTGTACACCCCGCGCGACCAGATCGCCTCGGTGCGCAACTCGGACGGCTCCTCGCCGCAGGACTACGCCTACGACGACAACGGCAACATCACGTCCCAGAACGTGGGCGGCTCTCCGGTCACCAACACGTACTCGCGGGACCGGCTGCTGTCCAGCAGCACCCCCTCGGGAACGATCAAGTACAACTACGACCCGTTCGGCCGTATGGACACGGTGACCGGCGCCGGCGAGGTGCTGGAGAAGTTCACCTACGACGGCTACGACCGGATCTCGTCCCAGCAGAACAACAACGGGAGCGGACTGGACAGGACCGACTTCACGTACGACGCGTTCGGCCGTACGGTCTCCGAGGTCAAGGGCGCCGGGACGGGGTCCGCTAAGACCACCGTCTTCGACTACCTGGCCATGGGCGGCGCGGCCGTCAGCGAGACCGTCGACGGAATCCTGAAGAAGTCCTACCAGTACTCGCCGATGGGCGAGCGGCTCAGCCAGATCGTGCACGGCACGGGCGGCACCAAGGACTACACCTACTACACCTACAACCCGCACTCGGACGTCGCGGCGCTCACCGACGACCAGGGCAACACCAAGGCGACGTACGGCTACACCGCGTACGGTGCCCAGGACGACTCCCAGATGTCCGGCGCCGACAAGCCGGGCGCGGGCGGCGGCGCGGGCACCGAGCCGTACAACGCGTACCGGTTCAACAGCGCCCGGGTCGACACCGCCTCGGGCAACTACAACATGGGTTTCCGGACCTACTCCACGGGGATGAACCGGTTCCTCTCCCGTGACATGTACAACGGGGCCCTGTCCGACATGCGGCTCGCGTCCGACCCGGTCACCGGCAACCGGTACGCGTTCGCCGGCGGCAACCCGCTGTCGAACGTGGAGCTGGACGGTCACAGCTGGCTGAGCTCCAACGGCCGGCCGTCGTTCGCCGTCGACAGCGCGGGCACGGTCACCGACCTCGTCGACGAGATGATGAACACCATCCGCGACCACTACATCCGCACGACGAAGGTCAAGGGCCGCACCTACGTGGGCGCCTACGACCCGGCGACCGGCCGCTACGCGGCGGGCATGTCGTCGAACCCGTTCGGCTGCGCCGAGCGGGACTGCGCGCGAAAGCTCGGTCTGCCGATGGATCAGGTGCGGTTCGGCAACGCCATCTCGTACCAGCGGCCGTCCAAGCAGCCCATCATCGGCGTCTGCGAGAACTGCCAGAACGACTCGGCGCGCGGCCAGTATCCGGCGGACGCCAAGTGGAAGCCGGGCGGCCGGTTCGACAGCGGCCGGGCCATCCACACCTCGCCCGGTGAGCTGGCCATCCCGAGCCGGGCGAGCACCGAGCTGGTGGCGGTCCGGTCGACGCAGGCAGCCTCGGCGACCGCGGCACGGACGTCCTCCGCGGGCGCGGTGTCCAGCGGCTCCAGTTTCGCGAGCAAGCTGAGCACGGCGGCCAAGTGGGGCGGCCGCGGCCTGCTCGCACTCGGTGTCGGCGTCGCCGCCTACGAGGTCTGGTCGGCTCCGGACGGCCAGAAGGGCGAGGCGGCCGTGTCGGCCGGCTCCAGCCTGGCCGGCGGCCTGGCCGGCGCGTGGGCCGGTGCCAAGATCGGCGCAGCGGCGGGCGCGGCGATCGGGTCCATCATCCCCGGCGCCGGAACAGCCGCAGGTGGAGTCGTCGGAGGCGTGATCGGCGGTATCGCCGGTGGTATCGCCGGGAGCTACGCCGGCAGCAAGGCGGGTGATTTCTTGAACAGTCTCTGGTGACTCACCCCCTGGTCTCCCGGTGACTCACCCCTGAGGCACCGGTGACCACCCCCGATATCCTGGCCCCCGCGGCGCACTGTGACCGCGGGGGCCAGGCCGTTCGTCGGGTCACAACGATTCGGGCCCTTTCCGGGCCCTGCGAGGCAGAAGAGCGTGATGAGCGAGTACGACACGTCCGGCGTCTGGTTCGACGACGATCCGGAGCTGGAGCCCACCGAGGACGGCCTGCGGTTTCTCGCCGCGCTGCGGGAGCGGGCGGAGTCCGGCGGATGGAACTGCGAGCCCGACGACACCTTCGCGACGTTCGCCGTCTTCGAGAACCGTACGGAACTTCTGGTCACCCTGGGGCTGTCCGATCCCACGACCCGGCCCGAGCAGCACGTGTTGACCGTCGGTGCGTTCTTCACCGGTTCGCGTCTCGTCGGCGGAGAGTTCCACGATCAGCTGTACACCCTGGAGCGAACCCTGGAAACGTTGATCGAGGATGACGGATCGCCGGAATTCCTCGCCGGGAGGGCGGCGGAGTGGTTCGCACGGATGACCGAACTGCCCGTCCTGAGGCACGAGTTCGCCGTCGACGGCCGGGTGGTGAACCGGCAGTGGGTGCTGGCCGGCTCGGGCCGGGAGCTGGCGGCGCAGTTCCGGGTGGAGCCGGGCGACCCGCTCGCGCGCACGGTCCAGGTACGGGGCGCGGGCGCCTCCGCGACGTGAGGAGGGTGTGACCGCGGGCTGACCGCGAACGCACCCGGCGGTTCACGACGGGTCGGCCACGGTGTCACCGGAGGAGGAGGAGGAGGAGGACAGGGCCGCTCTCCTCCTCCGGTACACCACCAGCGCGGACACCGCGCAGAGGAGGACGGCCAGGGCGGACACCCCGAGGGCGGTCCGCTCGGCGAAGAGCCTTCCCAGCACTTCGAGCGCGCCGAGCCCGGCAGTCGCGTAGATCAGCGCCCAGGCCGCCCCGCCCAGGAACAGGGCGGGAAGGTAGCGCGGCAACGGCATGCGCATGCTGCCCGCGAGAAAGTTGACGGCGGTCTGAAAACCGACCGTAAGGAACGAGACGGCCACCACCGGCGCGCCCCACCGCTGGATCCCCCGCTCGGCACGCCGGAACTTCGCGGAAGAGATTCTCCCGGCGAACCTGCTGCGCCGGGCACCGGCGCCGGCGAGCCACCCGACGGCGAACGTCCCACCGGCGCGAAGCAGGACGATCACGTACAGGGCTCCGGCTGTGAGCGCGATGTCATCCACGATGCCCGGCGACGCCAGGCTGGGCCAGCTTTGCGGGGCCGGGACCGTATTGGTCGCCCGAGCGGTTTGGGTGCTAGCCGACGGGGCTGTGCTGGGTATCGGGCACCGAGGGCATCCAGTGCACCGCGTTCTCGCGGAAGGAAGCGTTGACCGGCGTGAGGTCCGCGGCGCTGGTGTCGTCGAGAGCCGGGACGTTGATGCCGATCTCCGGAATATCGCAGTCGACCGCCGCGACTCGGGTGCCGCAGGTGGGACAGAAGCCGCGCTTGGCCTTGCCCGGGAACGTCTCGAACCAGGTCGGCTCATCCTTGCCCGTCCACGTGACCCGCTCGAAGCCGGCCCACCACATCACCGGGGCCCCACCGAGCTTCACACAATGGTCGCAGTGGCATGTGTGCGGGTATACCGCCGGGCCCGTGGCGGTGAAGCGGATCCGACCACACAGACATCCGCCAGTGCGCTCTTCGGCTCCCTCGGAGGTGGCGTTCATCAGGTTATCTCCGCAGCAAAGTAGGCGAGTTGAGCCCATCAGTCTGACAGCACCGCTTGCCACGAGCTCAGCGACAAGCCGCGATCGCCGCTGACCGTGCAGGGCAGCAGCCGGGCCCCGGCCGCGCTGTGTCCTACGCGAATGAAGACCTCCCTCAGCAGAGAGACACCTCATGCGGCTATGCCGTCAAGCCGTTCCGGTTCCCCCTCTCTACTGCCCGTCGTCAATGACGGGTGCAGAGTCATCAGGAAAGAAGACCTCGGCGATCCGTACGAGGTCAGCGTCGCTCAACTCAGGCGGTGTCCAGCCGCGGCGGCGTGCGTGGTCGATGAACCGGGCGTCCACGGGTACGTGGTAGTGCTCGACGTAGTGCGCCAGGTCCGTGTACCAGAACCACTCACCATCAGTGAGGAGATGCAGACCGCCGATCAGCCCCTCTCCGGGGCTGAGGACGTCGTGAACCCGCGAGGTGGTCGCGGCCAGCACCGATCCCCCACGCAAGTAACGGACAAGATCCGCTTCATGCTCTTCGCCCTCGCTCCGCGCGGACCCTCGCAGGGATGGCCCATTGGTGCGACCGTGCTCAAGCTCCTGGAACTCCCCGATGAATCGGTCTGCGTGTACATCTTCGCTGCTCACAGCTGGCACCCTATGCGTCGATCACCCACTTGAGGCAGACACCGGCAGCGGCATGGGCGCTCAGAGGGCATCTGATCAACGTCCATGCTGGTGTGACGGGCATGTCCGCGTCGATTCACCAGGTTGGTGTAGATTCTCCCGTCAGTTCGCGGGACATTTTGTTAGCCATCGCCCAGTGGATCATCGTCTGGGATCTCTGCGGCAGGGCTTCGTAGTCCCGTGCCAGACGGCGGTGCTGCATCAGCCAGCCAAAGGTCCGCTCGATCACCCACCGCTTCGGCAGCGGCTCGAATCCCTTCGCCCGAGGCCGCTGCACGACTTCCACATCGATGCCCAGTCTGGCGCCATGGTTGAGGACGCTGTTCTGGTAGCCGCCGTCGGCCCAGACCTTGGACACGCTGAGATGAGCGGCGGCCAGCTCATCGAGCAGGAGCTTGCCGCCGGCGGCGTCGTGCACGGACGCGGCAGTGACGATGACGCCCAGCACCAGGCCGAGAGAGTCTGTGATCAGGTGCCGCTGGCGTCCTTTGATCTTCTTGCCGGCGTCGATGCCCCTGGCTGGTCCCGGCCACGTTTGCCGAGGTCTTCCACGCTCTGCGCGTCGACCACGACCGCGGTCGGTTGCGGGCTGCGGCCGTGGGCTCGGCGGGTCTTGTCTCGTAAGAGGTCGTGGACTTGCTGGGTGGTGCCGTCCGCTTCCCACCTGGCGTAGTAGTCAGGGCGGCTTCGCACAGGTTGTGCCACAAATGCCAGCGGTCACCGACCTGCACTGCGTCGGGCAGGACGCGGCGGATGGCCTCGGCGTAGGTCGCCGAGCCGGCCCTAAGTCGGCGACACCCACTGAGACCGGGTCACGAAAGCCGACTGCAGCGGCTCCCGCTCCGGCCGCCAGACGGCTCTTGAGCACGACCCGGGGCCCTGCCCTGGATTCCTGGATCGGGCGGGTGTGGGCCCGTCTTCGCCGCGTGGACGAGCTCGGCGTCCGGGGGTGTACTGGCGGGCAGCGGCGGCGGGCTACGTGCTGTAATCCTGCGAGGGCGCGGGATTCAGGCCCGGTCGGTTACGGAGGGAACGAGACATGAACGCGCGGATCGTGCGAATGGCTGGGTTGCTGACGTTGTTGATGGCTGTTCCGCTTGCGGGCTGTGGCGACAGTGGTGTGGGGGATGAGGAGCGGAGAGCCTCCGCAGTCGAGGCAGCCAGACGGTATACGCAGGCATCACTGGACAGGAGATGGAAGGAGGTCTGCGAGTCTGTGACCGAGCGTCTACGGAAGGGGACTGTCGCCGAGTGCATAGAGATGAGAGATCTTCCTCGTGTCGGTGATTACATGGACGCCCGCGTGGCCATGGGGAAGCCGTTCGACATGGAGGCAGACGGTCCTTATCGGGCGGGTGTGGGCGTACGTGCGACCATGCATCTGGACCCGGCGACGGGCAACCGGATAGACACCGCTCTCCGGCTCATACTCGACGGCGACGATGGGTGGCTCATCGACCAAGCCGCGAACATGGACGCCTCTCTGGGCACCGGCCCGGAGGTTGCTCGAGCCAGGCTGGAGGAAGTTGCCGAAACGACGGGGCCAGCCGCTGCACAGTGAGGGGGCTTCCAGGAGCCCGAGCGTCCGCTCCTGAAGGACGGGGCAAGGCCGGAACAAGCACCACGTGGCCGCCGAGGCGCACGGCATCCTGCTGACCACGACGCTGGCCGGCGGCAGCCGCAACGATGTCAGGCAGCTGAGCCCACTGATCCAGTCGGCCGGGGCGCTGTCGGGCGAGCGGCGCGAGCAGTTGGAGGAGATCGACGCGTCCTGGTGCCCAAGCTGGCCGGTGACCTGGCAGCGCTCCTTCCACCTGGTCCGGATGCACCTGGACGCGGGCGAGGCTCTGCCCACCGAGGCGGGCGAGGTCATGGGCCAGGGCGAGGACCTGGGGCGGTGGGTGACGTCAGTGCGGTACGCAGGCCGGCAAATGGGCTATGAACTACAAGGCCGCCAAACAGTTTTGCGAGCGTGAGGGACACCTTCAGGTCCCGAGGAAACACGTCGAACGGAGCGTCGGCGAGGACCAGGAGGAGCGTGCGACATCCCGTGAGTTCCCCTGAGCCTGACTGGATCTCCGACACCGTGGCCAGGGGGTTCTTTCTCCTTCGAGTGCTCTACCGATCCGTGACGCAGCTTCGGGATTCCTGAAGCGTTCTCACTTCGTCCGACCGGTCTGCAGTCGAATCGAAGGCGAGGAGGCGCGGGTCAAGCCGAGGCAGGACGCGACTTCCGAGAGACTCCGCGTCGACCTTGCAGCTCGAGAGGCCTTGGCCAACGACCCCGACCCTCTCCACCTCGCGGAGGTCTTCGGACTCGACGAGAAAACCGCGATGCGCTACGCGGACTCCGCACGTGCTCTGCTGAAACAGGCCGTCGAGCAGCCGTCGCGGTGAAACTCGCTCGACCGGCTGCCCCCGTGAAGAGACCCTTGGGCATGGAGTTCTTCTGCTACCACCGCGACCGGCCCGGCTCACTCCCGCTGCGCTACGAGCTACTGGAAGAGCATTGGTCATATATGGACCAGTACGCGGAAGAGATGATCGCCCGGGGCCCAACCCTCGCCGACAACGGCGACACACCCACCGGCAGCGTGCACATCCTCGACCTGCCCGATCCCGCCGCTGCCCGCGCGTTCGCCTTCGACGAGCCCGGTTACCAGGCCGGCGTCTACCGGGACGTGCTGCTGCGACGGTGGCACAACACGCTGGGGCGCACCATGTGGGACTTCCCCGGCGGCCGGACTGGCGGCAACCGATACCTGGTGCTCGGCCTCGGCACGGGGCAGACCGCCGACACCGCGATGCCGCCAGACCGGGACGGGCTGATCGCCTACGGGCCGCTGTTGTCCGATGACGGCGCCACCTGGCTGGGCACGGCGGCATTGGTCCAGGCGCCGGACCCGGACACAGCACACGCCATCCTGGCCCCGGACCGGTATGCGGACATCGAGGTGCACAACTGGCAGTTCGGCGGGCGCCGGTAACGACCGAGGACGCCCAGGCCGACATCACCTCCGAAGCCCTTCGGATCGCTCAGCAACCTCGTGTTCCACCCGAACCCGCGGATGCA
>NZ_JBHWZS010000304.1:0-10560 GCF_042728155.1 Streptomyces sp. NPDC060209 | reverse complement strand
GGGACAGGGGCCGTCCGTCGATAGGGCAGCGCGGAGAAAATGCCGCGTGCTAGCGTCCCGAAAGCAACGGACGGGCGTCGGGACGCGTCTCTCCGAGTACGGATGAGGCCCGTGCGGTACATGGACGGTTCGGCACGCCCGGGCAGGGACGGGGAGAGTCGCAGTGACCACCGCTGAGCCGACACGGGCGAACGCCGACCCGCGCACCGAGAGCATTTCCGTCCGGATCCCGGCCCAGTCCGTCGGAGGCAGCGACGGCGCCGACGACTCGATACGGAGCCGCCTCAGGCGCCACCCGGTCCTGCTGACGACCGCGGTCGCCGCGGCGGTGCACCTGCTCTGGTTCTTCTTCTTCGCGAACAGCGGTGGCGACATCGCCGCCCAGGACGCGTGGGCCGAGTTCGTCGGCCGCCACCCCGGCACCGCGTACAACCTCGCCTGGTACGGCGGCATGCACCCGGTCTCGTACAGCGTGGTGTCGCCCTATCTGATGTCGGTGCTCGGCGTCCGTACGACGATGATGGTCGCCGGCACGGTGTCGTCGGCGCTCACCGCCCTGATCCTGGTGCGGGTGCCCGCCGTCCGTAATCCCTTCGCGTGCGCCCTCGCCGGAGTCTTCGCCTACCTGTGCAACGCACTGTCGGGCCGGGTGACGTTCGGGCTCGGCATGATGTTCGCGCTCGGCGCCGTCGCCGCCGTGTTCTGCTGGCCGCACCGCTGGCGTCGCAAGCGGTGGGCGAAGGCCGTCGTCGCGGCGCCCCTGGCCGGGCTCGCGACAGCGGGCAGCCCGGTCGCCGGGCTGTTCCTCGGCGTGGTCGCCGCGGCGCTCTTCCTGAACAAACGGCGACCCGGGGCGTACGCGCTGGGCCTCGCGCCCGTCGTGGTGGTGGTCCTGTCCGCGTGGCTGTTCCCGTTCTCGGGCACGCAGCCGATGGCGATCGGGACCCTCTCGCTGCCCTTCCTCTACGCGGTGTTCGTCTTCTTCCTGGTGCCCCGCGACTGGCACACCGTGCGGACGGCCGCCGCGGTCTACGGCGCCGGGACGCTGCTGACCTATGTGGTCGACTCGCAGATCGGCTCGAACGTGTCGCGCATGGCGATGCTGTTCGCGGGCGTGGTCCTGCTCGCCGCGCTGCCCTACACGGCTCCGCGCACCCGGCGCTGGTACGCGCTGCTCCTCGTCTTCGCGGGGCTGAACTTCTGGATCGGCTTCAAGGGCGTCGACGACATCGTCCGCACCGCCCCCACCGCGTCCTGGAACCGCGAACTGGCCCCGCTGGTCAACCAGCTCCAGACGGCGGGGGCGGAACGGGGCCGGGTCGAGGTGGTACCCGCCAGCAGCCACCGTGAGGCCTCGGCGCTCGCGCCGTACGTGAACCTGGCCCGCGGCTGGAACCGGCAGGCGGACATGAAGCGCAACCCGCTCTTCTACGACGACACCCTCGACGCCGTGAACTACCGCGAGTGGCTGGACCGCTGGGCCGTGCACTACGTGGTGCTGCCGACCGGGAAGCCGGACTCCGGGGGCGAGCAGGAGGCGGGACTCGTCGAGAAGGGGCAGCCGTACCTGAAGGCGGTCTGGAGCGACGCCAACTGGAAGCTGTTCCGGGTCCTGGACCCGGTGCCGCTCGCCGACCCGCCCGCGACGGTGGAGCGGGCCGGCGACGACAAGCTGACGATCCGCGTCCAGTCGGCGGGCCGCGTCCTGATCCGGATCCCGTACTCCCGGTGGCTCGCCGTCGTGGACGACGAGGGCAAGAGCGTGGAGCGGCCGCAGGAGACGGAGGAGTCCAAGAAGCGCTCGGCGGAGGACGGGGAGGCTCCGAAGGACTTCACCAACGCCTATGGCTGCCTGATCAAGGTGGAGGAGGACGGGGACGGCGACGAGTGGACCGAGCTCCTCGCGCCCCGCCCGGGCGTCTACCGCCTTGCGGCGCCGTACCAGCTGCAGCCGGGCACGCCGTGCCCCGAGGAACTGCGCCAATAGTGCCGGAACTCTCCCTCCGGGCGGGCAGCACTGGCAAGGTGTGCTGCCATGAGGTGCCAACATCGCGGCGGCGAACACACCGGTCCGCTGCCGGGCATGGTCTGTCCCCGGTGCGGTTCCGTTGAGCGCTCGCCCCACGGGAGCGGTTCCTGGATCGCTCAGGAGACGCTGATGGGCCGGGTCTCCACACTGACCCGGCGGCGGAAGGTTCTGCTGGCGGCGGGAGTCGTGGCGGCCGTGGGCGGTCTGACCGCCGCCGTGTCGCTGCTCGCCTCGGGGGCGGATGGAGCGCGCCCCGAGGCGGTGGGCCGGGCCGGCGCCGTACCCGCACCGATCGGCGGCGGGGCCCCGACCCGCATCGGACCGACCGGATCAGAGAACACCGAGCCGCCCGGTGACGGCACCCCGGAGCCGTCTGCCACCACGGGTACCGGCCGCTACCGCTTCACGGCGTGGGCCGGGCCCGGCTGCACCACGGGCGACTACGTGGAGAACGGGCGCTTCGAGAACGGCGACGCGGGCTGGTACACAGTCGAGTCGGGTGGCTTCGAGGGGAGTTCGTGCGACGGCCGGTTCAGCGCCGTCCCCATGTCGGGCAGTCCGGGCCAGGACCGGGGGAGCAGCGCCGTCTGGTCGTGGTACCTCGGTGACGGCTTCCACGAGTGCGCGCTGACGGTCTTCGTGCCGAGCAGCGTCCGCGACAGGGACGTGGCGGGTGACCCGAGCGTCTACCGGATCCTCTCCGACCCGCACAACAAGGACTCGGCCTATACGGGCTTCGCCGTGCGTCAGCCGCAGCACCGGGGCACCGCCGTCGACGTACGGAGCTACCCGGTCAAGGGGGACACCTTTGCCGTGCAACTGGTCGACCGCGGCCGGGACTGGGGCGACGCGGCGCTGGTGGGCGCGCACCACGCGGCGGCGCAACTGAAGGCCTCCTGCCGCTGATCCGCCCGGCGCCCGGATCACCGGACGAACGCGCCGTCCCGTTCCGCCAGGTGCGCGGCAGGGCCGGCGGCCCTGAGCACCACATCCAGTGCGCGGCCCGGGTCGGAGGCGTAACAGCCGCTGGCCCAGGCGGCGTTGGCCTCGACGACCGCCCACTGCCCCGCGTCGGTGACCCCGACGTCGACGACGATCGCGGACGGCAGGGTGTGCCCGGCGGCTGCGAGCAGCTCCGAGCCGAACGCGCGAGCCGCGGCGGACAGCGGAGCCAGGTCCAGCCGTCCCGACGTGGCGTACCGGCTGCCCGTGTGTACCTGCCCGTCGAGCAGGTACAGCCGGTACTCCGCATCGAGGACGACGACATCGCTCACCAGCACCACCGTCCCCGGATCGACCGCGTCCGGCCCCGGCAGACGGGACCCGTCCGCGTAGACCAGCGCCGGAATGCTCTTGTCGTTCGGTGACTTGACGAAGGCCGGGCGGCGCAGCGCGTACGCCTCACGGATGGGCACGGCGCGGATCTCGCGCCGGACGAACGGGGCGGGCAGCCGGGCCAGCCAGTCGGCGGGAGCCTCGAGCGGTGCGATGCCCAGCGCGGGGGCCACGGCATCGGCGAAGGAGGGGCCGGCGTGCAGATACGCGTCCCCCTCGCACAGTCCCTCGGGCACCTCGCGGTCCGGCAGCTGCACGGTGTGCAGGCCCCGCCGCCGGGCGGTGTCGCGGAGGGTCCGGGCGGAGGCGGTGAGACGGGGCGGGAGTATCAGGGGCATGGTCACGGATCCTGCCGCAGCGGGGGAGGTGCGGCCCACCGGATTTCGTTCGACAACCCGTGCCGGGTTCGGCTTGCATGGGCCGGATGCACGCCAACGAGACGGACAGCGACGCGGCGCTCGTACGACGCCTGCTCGCCGCGCAGTTCCCCGCCTGGGCGGATCTTCCCGTCGAGCGGGTCGGTTCCCACGGAACGGTCAACGCCATCTACCGGCTGGGAGCGGAACTGGCCGTGCGGCTGCCCCGCGTCGAGGGCGGCTCGAAAGACGTGGCGACGGAACACCGCTGGCTGCCCCGCCTCGCCCGGCACCTTCCCTTCGCCGTCCCAGTCCCGCTGGCCGAGGGTGTGCCCGCGGAGGGCTACCCCTGGTCCTGGTCGGTCTGCCGCTGGATCGACGGCGACAACCCGGCCGTCGGTTCAGGCGGCGCCGAGTTCGCCGCCGACATCGCGGAGTTCGTCCTGGCGCTGCGCCGCATCGACACCACCGACGGCCCGCCCGCCTTCCGCAGCGAACCGCCGGCGGCACGGGACACGGCCACCCGGGGCGCTCTGGACGCGCTGCACGGCGTCATCGACACCGGGGCGGCGGCCGCCGTCTGGTCCGACGCCCTGCGCGCCCCCGCCCCTCAGGGCCCGCCCGTATGGGTCCACGGAGATCTGCAGCCCGGCAACGTCCTGGTCTCGGGCGGCCGGCTCGGCGCGGTCATCGACTTCGGCTGCATGGGTGTCGCCGACCCCGCGGTCGACCTGATCGCGGGCTGGTACCTGCTGCCGGCCGGGCCGCGGCGGAACTTCCGTACGCGGGTGGGGGCGGACACGGCGGAATGGACGCGGGCCCGGGGCTGGGCCCTGTCGGTCGCGCTCATGGAACTCTCGTACTACCGGACGTCGAACCCGGTGATGGCGGCGACGGCACGGCATGTGATCGGCGAGATCCTGAAGGAGGCGGGGCAGGGCGAGAGCGCGCGCTGACCCGGCCCCTCCGCCCGCGTACCGCCCCCGGCTCACTCCGATCCGGCCGCGGCCCCTGCCCTCGCCTGTGCCAGCTCCTTGGGGTTCCTGTCGGCCCCGGGGAGGGCGAGCGCGGTCCGGAACTGTTCGCGCGCCTCGGAGACCCTTCCCGCCGCGAGGTAGGTACGGCCCAGCCGGCAGCGGAGGTCCATCTCCAGACGTACGTTGTCGGGTTCGCCGGGTGCGGACAGCGGCCGGTGCTGAGCGAGGGCCCGGAGGTAGATGGCCGCGGCGGCGCCCAGATCTCCCTCGTCATGCGCGGCCGTGCCGAGCCGGGCCAGAGCGAGTGTGTGCAGCTCGACGTCCCCGGCCCGCTGCATCAGGTCCGCCACCTGGCGGAGCAGGACCCCGGCCTCGCGGGGGAGGAGGGTGAGGTGGAGGTCGATGACGGTGGTCAGCGCCCTGCGGATCACGCGGGAGCGGCCGATCGCCCTGCCGCGGGTGTGAGCGGTGCGGAAGCAGTCCAGCGCCTCCTCGCTCCGCCCCTGGTGATGGTGGATGAAGCCGAGGGTGCCGAGCGCCATCGCCACGAGCCAGTCGTCCCCGACCTGCTGAGCCAGTTCCAGGGCCTCGGTCAGACGGGTGGCCGCGCGGTCGTGGCCGGCCGGGCCCGTGCCCGGACCGTCGGTGCCCAGCCAGCCGAAGGCTCCCAGCCCGACCAGGGCCCGGGCCTCTTCGTGCCGGTCCCCGCGTTCGCGGCTGAGGTCACGTGCCTCGCGGAGCCAGGTGACCGCCTCCGGGTAGCGGGCCCGGTACATGCACGTGAGGCCGATACAGTTCCGCAGCGCCGGCGCCATCCGCCGGTCGGCGGCGCCGTCGACGTGCGCCAGCGCGGTCTCGAGGGCGATCTGGCACTCGTGGTAGCGGCCCCGCCCGATGAAGTAGTCGGTCAGTCCCTCGGCGATCCAGCAGGCGTGGTCGGCTTCGCCGGCCGCCGCGGCGTGGCCGACGACGTCCGCGAGCTCTCCGCCGGCCGCGTCCAGCCAGACCGTCGCGTCCTTCCAGCCGGTGAATGGTGCTCCGGCGGGCTGAGGGCCGGTGGGGAAGCCGCCGACGCCCCATTCGCTCGCGATCCTGCCCGCGTCCAGGTAGAGGCGGAGCGCGGCGGTGCGCGCCGCACCGGCTTCGGCGGGTGAGGTCGCGGCGAGCCGCCGCGCGTGGACCCGGACCAGGTCGTGCAGTCGGTAGCGGCCCGGACGGTGCTGCTGCAGAAGACTGGTGTCCACCAGACTCTCCAGGATCTGTTCGGTCTCGCCCCGTGGCCGCCCCAGCATGGCGGCCGGCGTCAGCACGTCGAACTCGACCGTAGGTGTCAGCCCCAGGGTGCGGAACCCGTGTTGCCGGCTCGGCGGGAGCTGGTCGTACGACAGGCGGAAGGCCGCCTCCACGCTGCGGTCCCCGGCACTCAGTTCGCTCAGGCGCTGCTCGTCCCCTGCCATGCGGCCCACCAGATGGGCAACCGTCCAGGAGGGACGCGTCTGCAGCCGGGTCCCGGCTATCCGCAGGGCCAGCGGCAGCCCGTCGCAGAGCCGGACCAGGTCGCGGATCGCCTCGGGCTCCGGGTCCGTGCGCTCCTTCCCGAGGATGTGCCGCAGGAGGGCCGCGGAGTCCGCGGTCCCCAGGGCATCCAGAGTGACCCGCCGATCGGCGTCCAGTCCGGCCAGCCGCTGCCGGCCGGCCACCATCACCATGCTGCCCGGTCCGGCGGGCAGCAGCGGCCGTACCTGCTGGGCACCCAGGGCGTCGTCCAGCACGAGGAGCAGTCTCAGCCGGCTCGTCGCCGTACGCCAGAGGGTCACGAGTTCGTCGAGGTCGTCGCTCGGCACCTCGCTGTCGTCGGCACCGATCGAGCGCAGCAGTCGGCGCAGCACCCGCTGCGGCGCGAGTCTCTGCTCCTCCGCGCTGTGCGCGCGCAGGTCCACGAAGAGGCACCCGTCGGGGAAGTGGGCACCGATCTCGCGGGCCGCGCGTACGACGAGCGCCGTCTTGCCGACCCCGGCGGTGCCGTCCACGGCCACGACGGACACCGATTCGGGTGGAGGGGACGCGGTCAACACCTTCAGCTGGCCCTCCCGCCCGGTCAGATGCCCTGTGTCGCCCGGAAGTTGGTTGACCGCTCGACGGGTCCGGGGTCGGGCGGTGCGCGCCGCCGCCGGGCCGAGCAGGTGGCCGTCGTCGCGGCGCAGCACGGCTTCGTGCACCCGGCGGAGTTCTTCGCCGGGATCGACTCCGAGCTCGTCCCGGAGCCGCTCACGCATGCCCTCGTAGATGTTCAGCGCCTCGGCCTGGCGCTCACCTCCGTACAGAGCCCGCATGTGCAGGGCCAGCAGCGACTCGTCGTACGGATCGGAAGCGGACAGGGCGGCGGCGTCGTCCACGGCGTCGGCGGACCGGCCGAGCAGAACCAGGCAGCCGAGCCTCTCGCTCCGAAGGGCGCGCCGCCGCCCTGACAGCCGCTCCCTCTCGGCCCTTGCGAAGGGGCCGGGCAGCCCGGCCAGCGGCTCGCCCCGGAACAGGGCGATGGCACGGGAGAACAGGTCCTCGGCGGCGGCCAGGTCGCCGGACGCCTCTGCCCGCCGCGCCTCCTCGGCCAGCTCGTCCAACTCGGTCACGTCGAGGTGTGCTTGGCTGCTGACAAACCTGTACCAGCCCTTGCCGCTGCGGATCACCGAGTCCGTGTGGGTGGTGCCTTCCGCGTCCAGGGCCTTGCGCAACGGGTAGATGTGGCTGGGCAGTACGCGCCGGCCGGACCCGGGGTGGCGCGCATCCCACACATCGTCGAGCAACTGCTCATGGCTCACCTGCGTATTCGCGCGCAGGACCAGTGGTGCGAGCACGGCCTTTCGCATAACAGGCCCCAGATCCAGCGGAGTTCCGCTGCGCCGTGCCTCCAGCGGCCCGAGCACCGCGATCCGCAGCAGCCGGTGCGGTTCCGCGTCCACCCTGTGCCCCCGCTCCCGTACGCCATTGGAATTTCATCGGCTCTGCATTGTCTGCGGTCATGGTGGCAGACAGACATCGCACCGCTGCACCACCGGAGAGGCCGCAGGCGACGGGCTGCCCGTCGGTGGACCTCGTGGCGCCGGTGCGTGCCATCAGCTTCGGGAGATTCCACATGGCAGAGAGCGGACCTGGGCTCGTGCCCACCGAGTCGGTGACGGCGCTGGCCGCGGAACGAGGCCTGGGCGCGTGGGTCAAGGCGACCTACCTCCCGAGGAAGGGCATGTTCCTCCGCCGGTGGGAAGGGTCGAGGCTGTACTTCTTCGGCAGGGGCCTCGTCGTGACGGGGCCCGACGGCTTCCAGGCGGCCTACGACTGGGAGACCGTGAGCGTGCTGGAGAGCCGCAGCAGTATCAACGGCGCCGTGGCGGACGCCAGGTACACCCTGTTCGACCGGAGCGGGGCCGCCGTAGGGGTGGGGCGCGGCGTCGACATGATCTTCCCGCGCCGGCGGGAGACGCTCGGCATCACGTCACTGGTGAAGGGTGCGCCCTTCACCTTCGAAGGTGACTGGGGTCCGCACATTCAGCGTCGCGTCCTCCTCGCGCGGATGCCGGGCGTGCTCGCGAGCCTGGAGCGGGGCGAGAGCGTGCCGTTCGGCGCCGTCAGGCTGAGTGCTGCGGGCGTGTCGGTGAAGGAGCGGTCGGCGACGTGGGACGACCTGAAGGAGGTCAAGCCGTTCAGCGGGATGATCGGTTTCCATGACTCCCGTCGGCGGACGGTCCTGCCCGGCGTCCATACCGCGCATGTCGCCAACCTGTATCTGTTCCTCGGCATCTGTCGGCACATGGGCTGCGCGTGAGCGTCGGAGGTCCTTCCGCCCCTCGGTATGCGCCCCCGAGGTGTCCGCACCCGCTACGGCGTGCCGGCGAGCCCGCCCATCACGTCGTACATCTGCTCCGGGGCCGGAGGGGCGACGGTGAGCGGTCCATGTGCGGCATCCGCGCGCAGGCCGTCGAGCAGGAAGGCGACGGAGCGGCGCCAGACGTCGGGTGCGGTGCCCGCTGCCGCACGCGCGAGCAGGGCGTTGGTGCCGAAGGCGAGCATGAGGTCCTGGGCGGTGAAGTCCGGGCGGAGAGCGCCTGCTTGCTGGGCGCGCTCGATGATCCGTGTGCCGACGTCCTGTGCCCGGCGGCAGACGGTCATCAGGAGCTCGGCGCGCGGGTAGCGCCCGCTGACCACGTCGCCGACCGCGGGATCGGCGGCCTGCAGTTCGCAGATCCTCTCGACGTAGTACGCGAATCCCTCCCAGGCGTCCTCGAAGGACAGGGCGTGCTCGGCGACTTCGTCGAGACGGCCCGAGGCCAGGTCGGACACCACTTCGTCGATGAGGGCCTCGCGGGTGCCGAAGAGGTTGTAGAGGGTGCCGTGGCTCACGCCGGCCCGGCGGGCGATCTCCTTCAGGGGCACCTTGAGGCCGCGCTCCTGGAAGAGCTCGGCGGCGGCTGCCCGCAGTTTCTCCGCGTTCCGTTGCGCGTCGGCCCGCATCCGATCGTTCCTCCTGGTCCTGGCATTGCGGCCTCCTTGGTCGCACTCCCGGTGCGACCTCGACCGCGGGATGTCCGGGCCCGGGGTCTCTGCCCTGCCAGGAGACCCCGGGCCCTGTGCGACCGCACCGCCGACGGCTGTGTCCCGCTCAGGCGGCGGTGATCGCTACACGGTCGATCCCCTGATCCAGGAAGGCGGCCAGACCGTGGGCCTCTTCCCTGACGGTTTCCCGCTCCTGGGGGGAGAAGGGCCGCAGGGGCGTGATGCGGAGTCGTCGTTCGTGCGTGGTCCAGGTGGCGGCGACGCGTCCGTCGACGAGCACGGCGCGCAGGCCCGCGACGGACAGGCCGAGGTGGGCGTCGTCGATGATGCGGCTGCGGTCGTGGTAGCCGAGGATCGCGTTGTCGAAGGCCGGGAGGAACCGGACGGGCGCGGGTGTGTCCGGGGACGGTCGTGGCGCGTCGGGGAGGTCGAGGAGTACCCGGCCGCGTTCGTCGCGGAAGGTGACCAGCTCGTCCCGGATGGCTCCGACGGCGGCGGGGAGACCTGCCACACCGCTCCAGGCGCGGATGTCCGCGGTGGCGGCGGGGCCGTAGGCGGCGAGGTAGCGGCGCACCAGTCGCTGTCCGACCGGGTCGTCGGCGTCGTCGGGCAGTGGGGCGACGTCCCGCCCGAGCCAGCCGGCCAGGGGCAGATTCCGCACACCGGCCTTCGTCTGCCACAGACCCCGCGGAGGCAGCTGGGCCATCGGGACGAGGGCGGCGACGACGAGTTCGCCCAACGCGCGGCGCGGCGGGCCGGGCCAGCGGTCCCGGAGCGCATCGACCAGGTCGGCCATGGTGCGGGGCCGGTGGTCGGCCATGACCGCTCGGCCGGCTGCGGCGACTTCCTCGGGGTCGATGCCGGCGAGCTCGCTCCGGTAGGTGGCCATCACCCGCTGGCGCAGCATCGCGTCGTGGCGGGCCCGCCAGGCGAGTGCGTCGTCGTCCGTGACCAGGTGGACGGTGCGTCGCATCAGGTGTGTGCGCACGACGAGCCGGTCCGTCAGCGCCCGGTCGAGCCGGTCGGGTGAGAAGGCGTGCAGTCTCGACCACAGGCCGGTGAAGGGTTCCTGCGGTTCCTGGGCCTGCAGCCCGCACAGGTGTGCCACCGCCTCCCGGACCGGAGCGGTTGTCCGGTCGAGCAGGTACTGGCGCGCCAGGGTGGCGCGGTTGAGAGCACGCGGGCCGAGTACCTCGCCCCCGGTACGCCCACGCTGTCGCATCGGCACGGTGTCCCGTCCCCTTCTCCGGTTCTCCGGTTCGCTTCCGCCGGCCGCCGTGCGGCACGAGGTATGTGCCGCGTACGAGGACGGCAC
>NZ_JBHWZS010000303.1:0-10598 GCF_042728155.1 Streptomyces sp. NPDC060209 | reverse complement strand
CCTCGGCGCACCGCCCCTCTCCTCCACCCTCAGGTGGCGTGTCTCAGATGGAGACGCCGTGCGAACGCAGGTAGGCGATCGGGTCGACGTCGGAGCCGTAGCTCGGGCCGGTCCGGACCTCGAAGTGGAGGTGCGGGCCGGTGGAGTTGCCGGTGGAGCCGGAGAGGCCGATCTGCTGGCCGCCGGTGACGGTCTGACCGGCCGTGACCTCGAGCGAGGACAGGTGCGCGTACTGGGAGTACATGCCGTCGCTGTGCTGGATGACGACCTCGTTGCCGTACGAGCCGCTCGAGCCGGCGGAGACCACGGTGCCCTCGCCGATGGACCGGACGCTGGTGCCGGAGGCCGCCTGGAAGTCGGAGCCGGTGTGGTAGCCGCTGGACCAGCTGGCGCCGGAGGCGCGGTACTGGGTGGTGACGTTGGGGTTCTCGACCGGGGTGGTCCAGCCGGAGCTGTTGCTCTCCGACGCGCTGGAGTCGGCGGCCTTCGCGGCCGTCTCCTCGGCCGGGGCAGCCGCCTTCTCGGCCGGAGCGGCCGTCTTCGCCTTCGACGGGGCGGCCTCGGCCTTGGAGGGCGCGGCCTCGGCGGACTTCTCGGCGGAGCCCGACGCCTTGGCGCCGATGGTCAGCTTCATGCCCGGGAGGATCAGGCTCGGGTTCTCGCCGACGACGTCACGGTTGTCCTGGTACAGCTTCTGCCAGCCGCCCTTGACCTTCTTGTCGGCCGCGATCTTCGCCAGGTAGTCACCGGAGACCACGGAGTAGGTCTTCGGGGAGCCCTTCGTCGCCGAGGCGGGGGCGCTGTGGGCGGCGACGGACTTGGCCGGCGCGGCCTGCTCGGCGGCGTTCGCGCCGGTGGCGCCGATCAGCGGAAGCGCGAGAACGGCGCCGCCGGTCCCTGCGGCAAGGACGCCTCGGGAGATCTGGCCGGTCTTCGTACGACGGTGCTTGCCTTTTGCGGGCATGGGGAATTTCCTCTCCGGCGCCTGCGAGGTGAGCTGTCGGGTTCGGACTGGAGATGCCCGGCCGCGCGGTGCGCGACTTAACCCCGAGCCGTACCGGATCCCTCCGGCCGGCGGCTTACCTGGTTCCCCCGCTCCTGCCACACGTGAGTCGGTGCGGATTCCGGGCGGCGGCAGGATTAGGCGTTCCGTCCGGATTGACCGTGACCGTAAGCGAGCCGGGACGCCGCGAACAAGCCGCGGATTGCGAACCGGAATCCATGCTTCATTTCCGGTGCGAAATTCCCGTCACACTCCGTGGATTACGGATCTTGGCTTTCCGCACGGAGTCCGGAATACCCGTCGGCGTCTTCACCACGCACCGTCACGGATATGATCCCGCTCACCCACCTCGCCCCATCTCCCGTACAAGCGGGGCATGTTCTGCTAAATGCACCAATACGGACATGTCATGGCCACCGCCCCACCCGCCGGGCCGCCGCCTCATCCGATGGGCCGCCACCACGCGACCGAGACGGTTGCCCGATGCAGCCATGTCGTATCGTCGCGGGCGTGCCCCCGTCGGCGAGCGGCGCCGACGCCCGACACTCCAGGAGCCCTTGTGACGCAGCTGCCAGAGGTCCCGCCGGCCGGCCCCGAGCCGAAGGACGTCGACCTGACCGGCGTCCGCAACTTCCGCGACGTGGGCGGACTTCCGACCGTGGACGGCCGCACCGTGCGATACGGGCGCCTCTACCGCAGCGGCCACCTGGCGCACGCCACGGAGGCCGACACCGCCTTCCTCGCCGGGCTCGGCCTGCACACGGTCTTCGACTTCCGCAACGCCGCCGACCACAAGCTCGACGGCCTCGACGTGGAGCTGCCCGGCGTCCGGAATGTCAGCATTCCTCTCTCGGATCCGGCCGACGGCGCGGAGTTCTGGCGGCTGGTGCGCGACGGGAACATCCAGCAGCTGCGCTCGATCCTGGCCGGCGGCAAGGGGACGGAGCGGATGGTCGCCTCGTACCGCTCGATCATCAAGGACCGCACCGCCGAACACAGCCGCGTGCTGCACGCACTGGCCGAGGACAGCGTGCCGGCGCTGATGCACTGCGCGGCGGGCAAGGACCGGGCGGGCCTGTCGGTCGCGGTCTCGCTGCTCGCGGTCGGCGTCGAGAAGGAGGCCATCGAGGCCGACTACCTCAAGTCGAACGACGCGCACCGCCGCTACAAGGTGCGGCGCAGCGACACCTCGCCGGTAGGAATGTCCGACGAGGTGATGGAGCTGCTCAATCCGCTCTTCGGTGCACGCGCCGAGTACCTCGCGGCGGCGTTCGCGACCATCGAGGAGATCTGGGGCAGCACCGACCGCTACCTCCTCGAAGGGCTGAAGGTCAGCCACGAGACCCGTGCGAAGCTCCGTGAGCGCCTCGTCGAGGACGCGTGACGCAAGGGGTCAGCCCTTGCCGGCCACGGTGAAGAGGAGAAAGAGGAAGGCCGCGATGACGTGCCCGGCCACCAGGTAGGCGATGAGCCGGATCACGACGCCGCGGGGCATCCGCCGCTCCTGGGTGTCCGCGCTCTTCGGCCTGCGCGGGGTGAGCGGGTCGTAGTACTCCGAATCGGACATGACAGTCCTCTCTTCCGACCGCTCGGGCCGGGGTGACGAAGGAATCGCACGGTGTGGGGCGTGCGGGATCAGAGCCGGTGGATCCCGCCGCCGAGGCAGAGGTCGGCGGCCGGGCTCTGCAGCAGCGTGTGGACGAAGAGCAGGCGCGCCCCACTGATGTCGAGCGCCGCGATCCGGTGCGGGGTGAGTGAGTCGAAGTGCGCACTGTCGCCCGGGTCGAGATCGTGCACGGTCTCCCCGAGCACGAGCCGCAGCCGGCCGTCGAGGACGTACAGCCACTCCTCTCCGGGGTGGACACGCACGAGGTCGCCTTCGGTGCCGTACGGGACGCGGACGCGCAGTGCCTGCATGGCACGGCCAGAACCCCCGGCCTGCCGGTAGAGCCACCCGCCCGCATCGGTGCCACCCGGGCCCTCGAGCGGACCGCCACGGACGATCGCGTCACGTTCGGGCGGCATCTCGCCCAGGAGCTCGGAAACGGTCGTACCGTAGACGCGGGCGAGGCCGAGCAGCATCGGCAGGGAGGGCTGCCTCCGGCCCGTTTCGAGCCGGGAGAGGTGGGCGGGGGAAAGCCCCGCCCGACCGGCCGCGTTCTCCAGGGTGAGACCACGGTTGCGGCGCAGGTCACGCAGGCGTGGCGCGATCCCCGGGAGCTCGTCGGCCACCCCTCCGTCGGGAGGATTCATGCCTCCATTGAGCCAGGACCTTTCCTCTGAGGCAAATAATTTGCCTCAGAGGCAAAAAGGCTCTCAGCGGTTGGCGACGGCCTGTTTCACCAAAGTCCTGCCGAAGTCCCACATCAGCCCGCCCCCACTGTGGGCGTCATCCATGACGGCGGTGAAGGCTGCCACGAATCGATCGACCTCGGGCTCCCCGATGACCAGCGGCGGAATCAGCTTGATCACCTCCAGGTGGTCGCCGGAGACCTGGGTGAGGATCCGGTGCTTCTGCAGCAGCGGTACCACCACCATCTGTGCGAAGAGACCCTTGCGGGCCGCCTGCAGCATCGTCCATCGGCTGCGGAGCTTGAGGGAGGACGGCCGGCCGAACTCGATGCCGATCATCAGCCCGCGCCCGCGCACGTCGTGCAGCAGCTCGTAGCGTCCCACGAGCGCGGCGAGCCGTTCCCGCAGCAGATCGCCTGTGCGGCGGGCGTTCGCGACGGTCTCCTCCTGCTCCATCACCGCGAGGACGGCGAGCCCGGCCGCCATGGCCTGGGCATTGGACCCGAAGCTCGCCGAGTGGACGAGGACCCGGTCCATGGACGAGTAGACGCGCTTGAAGATCCAGTCCTTGCCGAGCGTCGCTCCGACGGGCACATAGCCGCCGGAGAGCGCCTTCGCGACGCAGAGCAGATCGGGCTCGACTCCCTCCTCGTGCTGGTACGCGTAGAAGTCACCGGTCCTGCCGAGCCCGGTCTGTACCTCGTCCGCGATGAGCACGGCCTTGTGCCGGTGCAGCAGTTCCTGCGCCTCACGCAGGAAGCCGGGTGGTGAGGCGTGGACGCCCTTGCCCTGGATCGGCTCCACGACCAGCCCGGCCACATCGCCGCGCTTCAGCTCGCGTCGCAGCGCGTCGAGGTCGCCGAGCGCGATGGCCGTGTCGGGCAGCAGAGGCGCGAACCCGTCACGGAAGCCCTTCTCCCCGTTGACGGAGAGCGAGCCGGTCGTCAGCCCGTGGAAGGCGTGGTCGCAGTAGAGGATCCGTGGCTTGCCGGTGGCGTACCGGGCGAACTTCAGGGCGGTCTCGACCGCCTCCGTGCCGCTGTTGCCGAAGAACACCCGGTCCAGGTGCGGGCTGTGCGCCAGCAGCTTCTCCGCCAGCAGTCCGGGCAGCGGCTGGCAGTCGAAGCGGGTGAGGTCGGCCAGCGAGGCGTCCAGCACGTCGTGGAGCGCCTGGCGTACGACGGGATGGTGCCTGCCGAGACCCATCACGCCGAAGCCGGCGAGCATGTCGAGGTAGTCGTTGCCCTCCGCGTCCCAGAAGTGCGCACCCTCGGCCCGCTCGTAGACCTTGTCGAAACCGAGGGTGTGGAGCATCCGCGGCAGCTGGTGGTTGAGGTGCCGCGAGTGCAGCTCGTAGCGTTCGGCGCCCCGTTCCTCGATGAGCCGCGCCAGATCGAATCCCGGCCGTTGGTCCTTCATGCCCCGCTCTCCTTCGGCATGTTCCGCTCCACCGCCGCCGTGCGGCGCTCCAGCACCGCGCTGATGCGTCCGGCGATCTCCACCGGCGTGAGCCCGATCTCGGCGAGTACCTCACCGCGTCCGGCGTGCGCGAGGAACTGCTCGGGGATGCCGAACGTCCGAAGCGGTACGTCGACACCTGCGTCCCGCAGCGCCTGTCCGACGGCCCAGCCGACTCCACCCGCCCGGCTGTTGTCCTCGACGACCGCCACCAGCTCGTGCTGCCCGGCGAGCGCGGGCAGTTGCTCGTCGACCGGTTTGACCCAGCGCGGGTCGACGACCGTGCAGCGGATGCCCGATCCGGCGAGCAGATCGGCGACCTGCAGACAGACCGGGGCGAGCACTCCGACGGCCACCAGCAGGACGTCGGGGTCCGGGGACCGGTGCAGGACGTCCATCCCGCCGATCCTCCCGACCGCCGCGACCGACTCCCCCACCGACTCCTTGGGGAACCGGATCACCGTCGGCGCGTCATCGACGTCCACGGCCTCGCGCAGCTCCTCGCGCAGCCGGTCCGCGTCGCGTGGGGCGGCGATCCGGAGCCCCGGGACGACCTGGAGCACGGACATGTCCCACATGCCGTTGTGCGAAGCGCCGTCGACCCCTGTGACACCGGCCCGGTCCAGGACGAAGGTCACCCCGCACCTGTGCAGAGCGACGTCCATCAGCAGTTGGTCGAACGCCCGGTTGAGGAAGGTCGCGTAGACGGCTACGACCGGGTGCAGACCTCCGGTGGCCAGCCCCGCCGCGGAGACCGCCGCGTGCTGCTCTGCGATCCCCACGTCCCAGATCCGGTCGGGGAACTCCTCCGCGAACCGGGTCAGCCCGACCGGGTGCAGCATCGCCGCCGTGATCGCGACGATGTCCGGACGCTCGGCGCCGATCTCCGCGATCTCGTCGCCGAACACCGAGGTCCACGACGGTGCGGCGGGCACGACGAGCGGTTCACAGGTCAGCGGGTCCATTTTGCCGACGGTGTGGAAGCGGTCGGCGTCGTCGGCCAGAGCGGGCGGATAGCCACGGCCCTTCTCGGTGATGCAGTGCACCAGCACCGGGCCGTGGAAACGCTTGGCCCGCTGAATTGCGGACTCGACCGCCGCTGTGTCGTGCCCGTCCACCGGGCCGACGTACTTGAGGCCCAGGTCCTCGAACATGCCCTGCGGGGCGAAGGTGTCCTTGAACCCCTTCTTCGCACCGTGGAGCGACCCGTACAGCGGCTGGCCGATGACCGGCGTCTGCTGGAGCACTCCCTTCCCCCAGGACAGGAAGCGTTCGTAGCCGTCGGTGGTGCGCAGGATGGCGAGGTGGTTGGCGAGGCCGCCGATGGTGGGGGCGTACGAGCGCTCGTTGTCGTTCACCACGATGATCAGCGGGCGGTCCCTGGCCGCGGCGATGTTGTTGAGCGCCTCCCAGGCCATGCCGCCGGTGAGGGCCCCGTCGCCGATGACCGCCACGACATGACGCGCGCGCCCCAGCACCTCGTCGGCCTTGACGAGGCCGTCGGCCCAGCCGAGCACGGTGGAGGCGTGGGAGTTCTCGATGACGTCGTGGTCGGACTCGTCGCGGGAGGGGTAGCCGGAGAGGCCGCCCTTGCTGCGCAGCTTGGAGAAGTCCTGGCGCCCGGTCAGCAGCTTGTGCACGTAGCTCTGGTGCCCGGTGTCCCACAGGATGCGGTCCACGGGCGAGTCGAAGACCCGGTGCAGGGCGACGGTGAGTTCGACCACCCCGAGGTTGGGGCCGAGATGGCCGCCAGTCCTCGCCACCGCCGCGACGAGGAACGTCCTGATCTCCTGCGCGAGTTCACCGAGTTCCGGTCGGCTCAGTGCCTTGAGATCCTGCGGCCCTTTGATGGATTCGAGCATCGTCACGCTCGGGCCCCCTCTCTCTGGTCCTGTTATCGGCTCACGGTCACGGCCGGAACCCCGGTGGGGGCTCCCGCCTCCTCCAGTCATCGACTGCACCGACACCGGTGCGTCCCCACCGACCCGACCCGGATGCGCCGAGAGGGGCGGCGCACCGCGAGCGGCCGGGCCGGCAGCCCCGGGAGACCCGGTGCCACCGGCTCTCCTTCTCTCATGACGTCACCGGCTCCCGCCGACGGTCTCCCGTGCCGCTCGCAGGGATTCCTTCAGCGACCCCATGGTGGCGAGCACCGCGGTGGGTTCGTAGCCGCAGTGCGCCATGCAGTTGGCGCAGCGCGGGTCCTTGCCCCGGCCGTACTTGTCCCAGTCGGTGTCCTCGATGAGCTCCCGGTAAGTGGGGACGTACCCGTCGCTCATCAGGTAGCAGGGCCGCTGCCAGCCGAAGAGCGAGTAGTTGGGGATCGCCCAGGCCGTGCACGGGAAGTCGGCCTTGCCCTCCAGGAAGTCGAGGAAGAGCGGTGAGTGGTTGAGCCTCCACCGGCTGCGGTTGCCGCCCGCGAAGGACTTCTTGAAGAGCTCCCGGGTCTGCTCGACTCCCAGGAAGTGTTCCTGGTCGGGTGCCTTCTCGTAGGCGTAGGCGGGCGAGATCATCATCTCGTCGACCTTCAGTTCGTCGTTGAGGTAGTTGAGGACCTCGATGACGGTCTGCGGAGTGTCGGTGTTGAAGAAGGTGGAGTTGGTCGTGACCCGGAAGCCGCGCCGCTTGGCCTCCTTCATCGCCGCCACCGCTTCGTCGAAGACGCCTTCCTTGGCGACCGACTCGTCGTGCCGCTCGCGCAGTCCGTCGATGTGCACGGCGAAGGCGAAGTAGGGCGACGGGGTGAACTTGTCGAGCTTCTTACGCATCAGCATGGCGTTGGTGCAGAGGAAGACGTACTTCTTCTTCGCCACCAGCTGGCGCACGATCTCGTCGATCTGCGGGTGCATCAGCGGCTCGCCACCGGCGATGGAGACCATCGGGGCACCTGATTCCAGCACCGCCCCGACCGCCTGGGCGACCGGCATGCGCTGCTTGAGCACTCCGGCCGGGTGCTGGATCTTCCCGCAGCCCTCGCACGCCAGATTGCAGGCGAACAAGGGCTCCAGCTCGACGATCAGCGGGAACTTCTCCCTCTTGCGGAGCTTCTGTTCGAAGAGATACGTCGCAACCTTGATGGACTGACGGAGCGGCATGGCCATCTGGGCTCACCTCCTGGGGAGCAGCAAAGATCGGTGCCATTCATGGAAAGCCGGAAGGACAACACGAAGAACACGGAATGCCGATATTCCACCGCGGACCGTGCCGATACGGACGAGCTCATGCTCTGGAGCGTCCACGACCACCCGTACGGCCGCAACCGGGCGTGGCCCCGTCCGCACGGCGGTGCGGAGGGTTGCGGCGGACTCCATGTCCACCGCGATGGCACCGGTGGCCCGGAGCCCGGCCCGCTCCTGCCCCCGGACGACATGTCCGGAGCCGGCCAGCGGGCCGGTGTGGACCGTACGTCCGGGAGCCGCCCTGACCAGTGCGTCGACCAGCAGGCCGGTGCCGGTGCAGGCCGTGGTGCCGCCGGTGTCCCGGGTCTCCTCGGCCACCACGAGATCACCCGGGTGCATGCCGGGTTCCAGGCCGGCGCAGAAGCCGGAGGCGATGACCGCGGTGCCTCCGGCCCCGGGCTGTCCCAGCGCGTGCCGGACGGCGTTCTCCGCGGCCCGGGGGCCCATCCCGGACCTGATGATGCTCACAGGGCCGGGGCCCGGTTCGCCGCCCCTCCTGCCGGTGCGCAGGGCGAAGCGCTCGATGCCGAGCGCGCAGGCGATCAGCAGCGGCCTGGTGGGACCGGGCGGCTCCTGTGCGCCACCCATCGGCTCAGACCCCCTTGCCGGTACCGGCGCCGATACCGGCAGCGGTGGCGAAGGGGTCGCCGTACACGTACCGGCCGAGAGCGGTGAGAGGGAACACCTGCCGGTACAGGTGGTAGTTGATGGAGAAGTCCCAGGGGAAACCGGTCCCGGTGAAATGGGGCTCGTCCCAGGAGCCGTCGGCCTGCTGGGTCTCGGCCAGCCAGGCGACTCCTCGCTCCACGGACCTGGTCTCCCGCTCCCCCGCGGCGAGCAGGGCGAGGAGCGCCCACGCGGTCTGGGAGGCGGTCGAGCTGCCGTGCCCGATCCACTTCTCCTCGTGATAGGAACGCAGGTCCTCGCCCCAGCCTCCGTCGTCGTTCTGCACGGACTTCAGCCAGTCGACGGCCCGCCGCACCGAGGGATGCGCGGCCGGCAGCCCCGCCGCGATCAGCGCGGGCACCACGGAGCCCGTTCCGTAGATGTAGTTGACGCCCCACCGGCCGAACCAGGCACCGCTCGCCTCCTGTTCGGCGAGCAGCCACTCGATGCCCCGGCGGGTGCGGGGGTCGTCGGCCTGCCCCTCGACGGCCAGCATCTCCACCACGTGTCCGGTGACGTCTGCCGACGGCGGGTCGATGACCTCCCCGAAGTCGCAGAACGGCAGCCGGTTGGGGAACGGGCTGGTGTTGTCCGCGTCGAAGGCTCCCCAGGCACCGTTGCGTGACTGCATGCCGAGGTTCCAGCGCACCCCGCGCTCGATGGCCGCGTCGACCCTGGCGGGATCCGGGTGGCGGACACGACGCAGCGCCAGGACGACTTCGGCGGTGTCGTCGATGTCGGGGTAGTTGTCGTTGTGGAACTCGAACGCCCAGCCGCCGGGCGCCAGTTCGGGTTTGCGTACGGACCAGTCGCCGGGCCGCACGATCTCCTCGCCGAGCATCCAGTCGGCCGCTCTCACGAGTGCCGGATGGTCGGGGCTCACTCCCGCGTCGGCGAGGGCGATGGTGGCGAGGCAGGTGTCCCAGACCGGGGACTGGCATGCCTCGACCATGCGGGCGCCGTCCTCACGCCATACGGTGAACCGGTCGAGCGAGGCGAGCCCCGCCCGCATGACCGGGTGGTCGAGGTCGTAGCCGAGCAGGTGCAGGGCGATGACCGAGTACACGGCGGGCGGCTGGATGCCGCCCCAGCAGCCGTCGTTCTCCTGGCGTTCGATGATCCAGCGGGCGGCCGCGTTCATGGCGACGCGTCTCAGCCTGCGTGGGGCCACCTTGTGGTAGAGGTGCAGCGCCTTGTCGAGCCGCTGGAACACGCCGTCCCAACTGGCCGCGGGTGCGGTGGGCTTGGGTGGATTGGGGCAGGCAGGGTCGGTGTGCAGTTCGTCCAGGGTGAAGGGGGCGGGGCGTACGGGCCGCTTCGCGGACACGATGGTGAGCGGCACGATGGTCTGGCGGGCCCAGCAGCCGAAGTCGTAGATGTTGAGCGGGACCCACTTCGGGAAGAACATCAGCTCGGGCGGGAGTTCCGGCAGATCGTCCCACTTCCACCAGCCGAAGAGCGCGAGCCAGATCCGGGTGAAGACCCGGGACTCCGCGATGCCGCCCTGTTCCCTGACCCAGCCGGCCGCGCGGATCATGTGGGGGTCGTCCGGCTTGTCTCCGGCCAGCCGTAGCGCGACGTACGCCTCGATGGTGGCGGAGAGGTCGGGCGGTCCCTCGTAGAAGGTGTTCCAGGTGCCGTCG
This sequence comes from Streptomyces sp. NPDC060209, assembly GCF_042728155.1. NCBI lineage: Bacteria > Bacillati > Actinomycetota > Actinomycetes > Kitasatosporales > Streptomycetaceae > Streptomyces > Streptomyces sp. NPDC060209. Next base: position 357 of record NZ_JBHWZS010000303.1, on the reverse strand, counting down.
CCGAGTTGCTCGCCCCGGATGAAGCGGGCCGCGGCCTTGACGGTGTCCGGGTCCTGGATCCCCAGGAACTGACGGAGCAGCAGGTCCTCGGCGTCCATGGTGACGTTGGTGGCGAGGTCGCCCTTCCACCAGCCCTGCTCGTCCTGCCTGCCGAGGAGGTGCTCCACCGAGCGTTCCGCGGCCTGCCGCGCGACGGCCATAATGTCGCCCGCGGCAGTGGTCGATTCGGTCGGATCGCTGGCCGAGGCTGCGCGGAGGTTCGCGGCCCCGGTGCTTCCGTCGGTCGTCGCTGTCATGGCTTCCCCTTCGTGCAGTTTGGTCCTCTGCTGTGCTGGGGTCTCCGTCGGCGGGCGCCCC
>NZ_JBHWZS010000302.1:0-10609 GCF_042728155.1 Streptomyces sp. NPDC060209 | reverse complement strand
GCCCAGGAAGGCGGCGAGATCCGCCGCCTCCCTCGCGTCGGCGAACCGCGGCGACCGTACGGGCACTGTCATGCGACGGCGGGCTCCTGGTCGAGGTACTCCTGCAGGAAGAGCTTCTCCTCGGCGGTGATCCGCCGGGGCCGCTCCTCGGCCAGGTTGTACGGCACGACGACCGTCGACGCCCGTACGTAGACCTGCTCGGGGTCCTTGACCTCGTAGGCGATCGTCAGCGACGCCGCGGTTATCTTCGTGACCCACGACTCGACGGTCACCGGCGCGTGCCGGTGGACCAGCGGGCGCACGTAGTCGATCTCGTGCCGGGCCACGACGGAACCGCCCGAGAAGGACGGCGAGCCGTCCCCCGGCGCCAGCCGGAACATGAAGTCGATGCGCGCCTCCTCCAGGTAGCGGAGGAAGACCACGTTGTTCACGTGGCCGAAGGCATCCATGTCCGACCAGCGCAGCGGGCAGCTGTAGATGTGACGGGCCAAGTCGATCAGCCCCGCGTGAGCTTCTTGTACGTGGCACGGTGCGGGCGGGCCGCGTCCGCGCCGAGGCGCTCGACCTTGTTCTTCTCGTACGACTCGAAGTTGCCCTCGAACCAGTACCACTTGGAGTCGCCCTCGTACGCCAGGATGTGCGTGGCGACGCGGTCCAGGAACCAGCGGTCGTGGGAGATGACCACCGCTGCTCCGGGGAACTCCAGCAGTGCGTTCTCGAGCGAGGACAGGGTCTCGACGTCGAGGTCGTTGGTGGGCTCGTCGAGGAGCAGCAGGTTGCCGCCCTCCTTGAGCGTCAGCGCCAGGTTCAGGCGGTTGCGCTCACCACCGGAGAGGACGCCGGCAGGCTTCTGCTGGTCCGGGCCCTTGAAGCCGAACGCCGAGACGTACGCCCGCGAGGGCATCTCGACCTGGCCGACGTTGATGTAGTCCAGCTCGTCCGACACGACGGCCCAGAGGGTCTTCTTCGGGTCGATGTTGGCGCGGGACTGGTCGACGTAGGAGATCTTGACCGTGTCGCCGACCTTGATGGCGCCGGAGTCCGGCGTCTCCAGGCCCTGGATCATCTTGAACAGCGTGGTCTTGCCCGCGCCGTTCGGACCGATGATGCCGACGATGCCGTTGCGCGGCAGCGTGAACGACAGGTCGTCGATGAGGACCTTGTCGCCGAAGGCCTTCGAGAGGTTCTCGACCTCGACGACGATGGAACCGAGCCGCGGGCCCGGCGGGATCTGGATCTCCTCGAAGTCCAGCTTCCGCATCTTGTCCGCCTCGGCCGCCATCTCCTCGTAACGGGCGAGACGTGCCTTGGACTTGGTCTGCCGGCCCTTGGCGTTGGAGCGGACCCACTCCAGCTCTTCCTTGAGCCGCTTCTGGCGCTTCTCGTCCTTGCGGCCCTCGACCTTGAGGCGAGTGGCCTTCTTCTCCAGGTACGTGGAGTAGTTGCCCTCGTAGGGCAGCGCGCGGCCGCGGTCGAGTTCGAGGATCCACTCGGCGACGTTGTTCAGGAAGTACCGGTCGTGCGTCACGGCGACGACGGCGCCCGCGTACTTCGAGAGGTGCTGCTCCAGCCAGTTCACCGACTCGGCGTCGAGGTGGTTGGTGGGCTCGTCGAGGAGGAGCAGGTCCGGGGCCTCGATGAGCAGCTTGCAGAGCGCCACACGGCGCTTCTCGCCACCGGAGAGGTTGTTGACGGGCCAGTCGCCGGGCGGGCAGCCCAGGGCGTCCATGGCCTGCTCCAGCTGGGCGTCGAGGTCCCACGCGTTGGCGTGGTCCAGGTCCTCCTGGAGCTTGCCCATCTCGTCCATGAGCGCGTCGGAGTAGTCGGTCGCCATGAGCTCGGCGACCTCGTTGAAGCGCTTGAGCTTGCCCATGATCTCGGCGGCGCCGTCCTGGACGTTCTCCAGCACGGTCTTGTTCTCGTCGAGCTTCGGCTCCTGCATGAGGATGCCGACGCTGAACCCGGGCGAGATGAAGGCGTCGCCGTTGGACGGCTGCTCCAGGCCCGCCATGATCTTCAGCACCGTGGACTTACCGGCACCGTTGGGCCCCACGACACCGATCTTCGCGCCGGGCAGGAAGTTCAGGTTGACGTCATCGAGAATCACCTTGTCGCCGTGCGCTTTGCGCGTCTTGCGCATGGTGTAGATGTACTCAGCCAAGAGAAACCGTCCGGCAGCAATAGAGGTGTGGGCAGATACACCCATCTTGCCTGACGTCCGCACCCGGACGGAAACCCGTCCGGTCCCCGGTACGGCCCAGGCGGGTCCTCGCGGACCGCCGGGAACGGCCCCGGGAACGCGAAGGGCCCGGTACGGAGGTCCGTACCGGGCCCTTCACCAGCGCATTCCCGCTGCGCCTGTGCTCAGTCACTCACCGCTGCCCTGCGGCTTCTTCCGGCGGAGCAGGAAGACCGCGCCGCCGCCGAGGACGACGAGAGCGATGGCGACACCCGCGATGACGGGAGTGGCGCTGGAGCCGCCGGTCGCGGCGAGGTCGCCCTCGGTGCCGGTGGAGCTGGTGCCGGTCTGGGCGGGCACGGGCTCGGAACCACTCTGGGTGCCGATGTCGTCACCCGGAACGGGGGTGCCTGCGGTCTGGCAGTCCAGGACGCCCTTGAAGTTCTTGCTGAAGCCGCCGGGGCCGGTGATCGTGAAGTCGTACGCCTGGTCCTCGGCGACCGGGATCGTCACCGTGCGGGTCTCGCCCGCCGCGATGGTGTGCTCGGTGCCGGCCAGCTCGAAGGTGAACGCCTCGTCGCCCTTGTTGCTCGCCGTGATGTCCACGCCGCCCTTGGCGCAGTTCTTCTGCGCGGTGAGCGCGGGGACCGCGCCCTTCTCGGCCCAGGTGGCGCTCGCCGTCGCGGTGACAGTGGACTCGCTGGAACCGGCGAGGATCATGGTCTGGCTCTTGGTCAGCCCGGCGAAGACCCTGCCGACGGGCACGGACGTCGTGGCCTGGACGGTCAGCGAGGCGGAGCCGTCCGCCGCGTCCTCGGGGATGTCGAAGTAGAGGCCGGTGCCGTCGGCCGCCTCGGTGACCGGCTTGCCGTCCTTGTCGGTGACCTTGACCCCGCCGGCGGCGGCGTCGGCGGGCGGGGTCACGGAGACCTGGCCCGCGTCGGTGCGGACGGTGACCGGGCCGACCCGCTCCCCGGCCTTGCCGGAGACCGCGGCGGGCTCCAGCGCCACGGAGGCCTTGGGCTCCGCGAGGCTCTCCGCCGTCTTCTCGAGCCAGTCGGCGAGCTTCTCCGCGTGCGCGTCCTTGGCCTCGACCTCGGCATTGTCCGAGAAGCGCCAGATCGCGACCTGGGTGCCCGCGGCCGCGGTCCTGGCGGTGAGCGGCCCGGTGCCGGCCTCGCCGGCGAGCTCCGCGAGGTCGTCGACCTGCGGGTAGGAGTGCTGCAGGATCCAGCGGATCTTGCCGGCGTTCTCGTTGGCGCCGAGCGAGGTCTGGTCCCAGGGGGTCTCCAGATACTTCGCCCGGTCCTGGGTGGGGTTGTGGATGTCGATGCAGTACGTCTTCAGCTGACCGCCGCCGTCGACTCCAAGCTCGAACAGACCCGCGGGAAGCTCCTGCGCCGTGCCCGCCTCGCCGCCCTCTCCGCCGGTGCGGAGCACGGCGGTGTCATAGGTCTTCAGCCCGTCCAGTACGGCGGTCGCCCCGCCCTGGTGCTGACCCGTCTCGTCCGCCGGCGCGGCCGTCGCGGCCGTCGCACCGACGATTGTTCCCGCGGCGACCAGTCCGGTGGCCAGCATCGCGGCGGCCGCCCTGACGAGACCGCGGGCCCGCCCGGAATCGACGGGCCCCTGGGCGTGAAGCCTGCTCCCGCTCCGGCTCCCTATGGAGCCCTCCGTCGACGACGAAGTGGACGCTGAAGACACAAAAAACACAGAATTCCCCTCCGGGCGAGACCTTCACGCATGATGCGCGTGTGGGAGGTGTCCCGCCAGCAAACTCAAGTGCCGCATGAGTACTGGGGAATCGTAAGGAGCGAGCGAAGAGGAATCCCCCGTCATGCCGTCAGATAAGCATTCCGACTCGTAATCGTTACCGCCCTGTTCGGCGCGCCCCCTCCCTTCAGGACACCGATACCATTTCCGTGGCCGGTTTCTGACGATGCGTAGGCGCCGTCAGAGCGGGATCGCCTCTGACCACCCGCCGGAACGCGGCCGTCCCCCTGGTCAGGTCGTGTCCGACCGCTACGGCGTCGATGTCCACGGAGGTCTTCCACACCCCGTCCCGCTCCTCCTCGCGCACCTTCAGACGGCCGTGCACGACGAGCGGCTCTCCGACCGAGACCGAACCGGACAGATTCGCCGCGAGTGCCCGCCGCGCCCACACCGTGTAGAAACTGGTGCCGCCGTCCGTCCAGGCCTGCTGCTCCCGGTCCCAGCGCCGGGGTGTCACCGCCAAACGGAATCGCGCCGTCGATCCTGTCGCCGTCTCCCGGAAGTCCACCGGAGTCGCCGCGTTTCCCACCAGCGTCACCACTGTCTCGTTCATTTCCGTCCCCCGATTCCCTGCCGCATTCCGTCCGCTTTCCGTCCCGCTGTCCGCCCTGCACCGGTGCGGTGCGATGACGTGCGATCCGGCGCGTCTGTCTGATCCGCTGCGAACCATGCTGGACGGAAACCCGGAATCCCGCTGAGGCCTGTGGATTACCCGCCGGTTGTGGAGAACTCCGTCACCGCCACGTACCGCTCCCGCACCTCGCGGTAGCGAGCCAGTTCCGCCGCGACCGGATCGAGGACCCTTGCCCTGCCGCAGCCGGCCGCGGCCTCGCGGAGCCGCCGTTCCGCCTCCTGCCCGTACCGGCGCGAGGGCCCCCGTGCCGCAGCCGCGCACGACCATTCGACGAGCGGCCCGCCGACCACTCCCGCCAGCATGAGCAGGGCCGGGGTGAGCAGACCGGGTTCGATCACGCCCACGATCTGGCCGAGCAGCCACAGGCCGCCGAAGATCTGGAGCAGCGTCATCGAGGCCTGGGCGAGCACCGCCGCGGGCCACCACGCCGGACGCGGCGGCCTGGCGCCACGGGTGCCCGGAGCCCCGGCGACGGGCGCGGACATCCTGCCCACCGAACCGGAACCACGCCTCCCCTGCCCCGCAGCCGTGGTGTGTCCGCCCACGGGAGCGGGCCCTCTGTCCCCGTTGCCCCCGCGGCCCCGGCCGCCGGCGCCTGCCTGCGCGTTCCGTGACAGCTCGTCCAACGCCTCGGGCAGCCCCTTCGCCCCGTTCACCGCCGCCTCGCGCACGGCCTGGGCCCACGGTGTGGGCAGCCCGTCCACCGCGTCGTCCGCCAGCTTCCGCACGGCCTGCTCCACCCGCTGCCGGGCGGTCAGCTCCTCCTCCGGCGGCGCGAGCGCCTGCGCCATCAGGTCGAGGCCGCCCAGCTGCCGGGTGGACTCGTACCAGCGCCACAGCCGCAGCCAGGGTGTGCCACAGGCCCGCCCCGCGTTCCTGCGCCACTCGCGCTCCGCCGCCTGCCCGGCCGCCGCCGCGCCGACGGCTTCCGCGAGCCGGTCGGTGAACTCCTCGCGGGCCCGCTCACCGAGCCCGGGCCGCCCCTCGGCGACGTACACCGGACGGAGCCGAGCGGCGGCCGCGTCCACATCGGCGGACAGCCTGCGCGCCGCCGCCGTGCGGGCCTGGACGAACCTGCCGAGCAGTTCGCGCAGGTCGCCCACCCCGACCCCGGTGAGTGCCGACAGGGACATGACCGTGGCGCCGGGCTCGCCGTGCTCCCCCACCGCCATACCGTCCTCGTCGAGCAACCGGCGCAGATCGTCCAGGACCAGGTCGGCGGCCTCGCCGGACAGCCGGTCGATCTGGTTGAGCACGACGAAGGAGATCTCGGCGTGCCCGGCGAGCGGCCGCAGATAGCGTTCGTGCAGGGCCGCGTCGGCGTACTTCTCCGGGTCGACGACCCAGATCACCGCGTCGACCAGGGCCAGCACCCGGTCCACCTGCTCCCGGTGGCCGGTCGCCGCCGAGTCGTGGTCGGGCAGATCCACCAGGACGAGACCCTGCAGCGCCTCGTCGGTGGCCGCGCCGCCGAGCACCGGCCTGCGCCGGAGCCGTCCCGGGACGGCCAGCCGGTCGAGCAGTCCCGCGGCGCCGTCGGTCCAGCTGCAGGCGATGGGGGCCGAGGTGGTCGGCCTGCGCAGCCCGGTGTCGGAGATCTGGACACCCGCGAGCGCGTTGAAGAGGGTGGACTTCCCGCTGCCGGTGGCCCCCGCGATGGCGACGACCGTGTGCCGGGAGGAGAGCCGCTGGCGGGCCGACGCCTCGTCGAGCACGCGCCCCGCCTCGGCCAGGGTGTCCCCGTCGAGCCGGGCGCGGGAGAGACCGACCAGTTCACGCAGCGCGTCCAGCCTCGGACGGAGGGAGCTGCCGGGCAGTCCGTGCGCCTCGACCTGGGGCCCAGGGTCGGCCGGGTCCTCCTGGGGAGTCAGCCCGGCGTCCGCGCTCTCCTGTGCGGCCTCGGCCGCGCGGCGCGCGATGAGCCCGTCGTCCCAGCGCCGCCCGTCGTCCCCCGGGGCCTCCCCCCCGCCTTCGCCCTCCGGTCCCTGTCCGTGGTCCCGGCCCTGGTCAGTGACGGCAGTCATCGCTGCCACCTCTCCTTCTGAAGTACGGACAGCGCGGCGATGAGTTCGGCCTGGGGCTCGGGGGCGACTTCGAGCGCGTCCAGCGGGGCGAGCCGCCGGTCGCGCTCACCGTGCATGACCTGGTCCAGGCAGCTGGTGAGCAGCGCCCCTCCCTTGTCGCGGAGGCGCAGCGCCCCCTGGGCGCCGATCCGTTCGGCGAGCTGCTCCCCCGCGCCCCTGGCGCGGCGTCCGCCGAGGAGGGCGGCGGCCAGCAGCGCGGCCACCGTCTCGGCGTCGGGCGCGGCACTGCGTTCGAGCAGCCGCGCCTCCTCCTCGGCCAGTTCCTCCAGGACCCGCCGCCAGCGCCGTACGGCCATGCCGATCCGGCCCTGGATGTCCTCGGCGGGCCCCCACCCGCCGGCCTCGCGTCCGGCGTCCTCGAACCGGAAGATCCCGGCCGCGGGCTCGCGCTGCCAGGTCGTGCGGATCTGCTCGTCGGAGGCGGCCACGGCGCACTGCAGCAGGGCCACCAGGCTCTCCACGAGTGCGTCCAGCAGCTCGCCCGCGGTGCTGTAGAGCGGATATCCGCGCCACCGCGTCCGCGCGCCGCCGGCGAGCACCGCACCGTTCTGGAGCCGCCGCCGCACGCGCGACAGCTCCTTCCCGTACGCCTCCTCGACCACACCGGTCAGCCGCACGGCCGCGGCGTACTGCGCGGCCACCGCCCCTGCCAGCTCGGGCATCCGTACGTTGAGCGAGTCGATGACCCCGGACGCCGTGCGTCCCACGGCCTGCTGACGGGCCGCCGGGTCCTGCGCCCGGTGGGTGAGCCAGGCCCGCAGGGGCGCGACGGCGGTGGTGGGCAGCAGCCCGCTGCCGCCGCCCGCGGACTCGGGCAGCTCCGGGATGGTGAAGCGGGGCACCTCGCCCAGGCCGGCCCGGGTCAGCAGGGCGGCGTACTGCCGGGACACCTCTGCGATCACCTGGTGCGGCACCCGGTCCAGGACGGTGACCAGGGAGGCGTCGTACTCCTTGGCGGTGCGCAGCAGGTGCCACGGCACGGCGTCGGCGTACCGGGACGCGGTGGTCACCATGACCCACACGTCGGCGGCGCAGATGAGCTCGGCGGCCAGGACCCGGTTCCGTACGACGAGCGAGTCGATGTCGGGGGCGTCGAGGAGCGCGAGCCCCCGGGGCAGGGTCGCCGCGGTCTCGACGCGCAGCACGTTGTCGTCACGCTCCCCGTCGACCCCCAGATGGTCGAGCCCGTCCGGGTCCGGGACCTGCCCCGGAGGCAGCCACACCCGCGTGAGCTGCGGCAGCACCCGCACCCCGGCGAACCAGTGGTGGTCGTCCGGGTGGCAGACGAGCACGGGGGTCCGCGTGGTCGGGCGCAGCACACCGGCCTCACTGACCCGGCACCCCACCAGCGAGTTGACGAGCGTCGACTTGCCCGCGCCGGTGGATCCCCCGATCACCGCGAGCAGCGGCGCCTCGGGATCCTTGAGCCGGGGTACGAGGTAGTCGTCGAGCTGGGCGAGCAGTTCGGTCCGCGTCTGCCGGGCGCGCGGAGCCCCCGGCAGCGGAAGTGGAAGACGCACGGCAGCGACACGGTCGCGCAGGGCGGAAAGTGCGTCGATGAGCTGGGGCCGTACATCCATGGTTACCACATGTGAAGAATGCCCAATTTTGACGCCTTTTTGAAGCGTATAGGCCCCTCTGCGCGGCGGATCCACCCAAGGGGACAGAGGGGACGAGTGGGGCGCAGGCATAACGAGTGCACAACACCCGGGGCGCGAGGCGTCAAAAGCGATGCATGAATCGCACCCACCTGCGATTATCGGTTCGCTTCACCGAACCTCCACATCGTGCCACGCAGGTGAAGCAACCGGGACGAGGCGATCTGAGCCCTATCCTTGTCCCGGCAAGGTCACGGATGGCTTGAACCAGCGCCCTCCGGGGCACCAGGCCGACACCCGGCCCCCGTAGCTCAGTGGATAGAGCAGGCGCCTTCTAAGCGCTTGGCCGCAGGTTCGAGTCCTGCCGGGGGCGCTCAGCGCGCACCAGTGTGAGGCCCTCCGACCCGGAGGGCCTTTTCGCTGGTCAGGGGCACAATACCGAGCACTGCGTAGCGGGGACGTAAGCGCCGGACCGGCCCCATGTGACCACGAGGACGGTCCGGCGCTGTCCGGCTGTCACCGGGTTTCTGCGGGTGGCTACGGAGAATCCACGGAGAAGTTCTCCGCGCTCCTCGTCAGCCCGCGTCGGGCAGCTCGGGGAGGTCCTCCCCGGCTTCCATCCGTTTCTTGAGCTCCGAGAGCTGACCGGACACACAGCGGGCGTAGATGGCCAGCAGGACCGGCACGCTGTTCCCCGCCCACTCCGCGACCTGCGCCGGCGGAATGCCGTCGTTCAGCCACTTCGTCAACCGGGTGTGCCTCAGGTCATACACCCGCTTCCCCAGCGGGGAGCCGAACTCATCGGGCGTGAAGATCGCGGTGCGCGCCGATCGCCAGGCCCGGCGGATGACGGAGCCTGCGAGCAGTTCGCCGCCCTCTCCCTGGAACAGCAGGTCGCCAGGCTTCAGCTCTTCGGCCTTGATGTGCTCGCGCAGAATCCTCGTGAGCGACGGATGCCCGGGGACGACACGCGTGTCGTCTGCGGCCCGCCCTTTCAGCCCCCGCTCCTCATGGATAGCCCCCGTGTCGGTCCAGTTCTTGCCGACCTCTGGCTGAGCCGTGTGGAACAGCAGCTCGCACCACTGATCCGCAGCGTCCACGTCGGGCAGTTGAACGTCCTGGACACGCATCGCCACCGCTTCCTCGGGGCGTGGCCCGGCGTAATAGAGCACCGCGAAGAACGCATGTAGTCGGGGGCCGCCACGGGTGCGACCACGTACCCACCCCAGCAACCGGGCCGCCTGGCCCGTGTTCAGGATCGCCCGCTTGTCCACGGCAGACGAGGTCTTCGGGGCGGTCCCCCGGCCCTTCGGCAGGGGGTTCGTCCGCAGAACCTTGCGCTTCACCGCGTGCTCCATTGCGACGTTGAGAACACGCCGGTTGCGCTTGACGGAGCTAGCCGCGGCTCGAGTTCCGTCCAGCAGGACATCGAAGGCGCGCAGCACCTCGTCCACCTTGGCCGGGTCCTCCCAGGCCGCCATGGACAGCGTGTTCCGTTCCACCCACCTGAGGATGACGGATACCTCCTGCGGCGCGTCCGCCCGCCGCTTGGTGTTGAAGGCGAACTCACGAAGTGCCGTTCGGACGTCGACGGGCTTGAAGCCTGCCGACGACGTTCGCAGCATCGCGATGGTGGTAGCCGTCAATGCCTTGGCCGTGTTCTTCCGACTGTTGCCGGCCGTACGGCCCCATTGGACGTCCGCGAACTGGACCGCGAAGTCGTACCAGTTCACAGCCGTAGCGCCCGACTGGTGGGAGACGGGCCGCCCGGTGCTGAGGCTGAACGCCTCACCACGCCGGGTCGCACTGACCAGCTCGGAGCGGAAGGCGTCGGCTAGCGCTCGCGTCGCGAACGGGGCCCGCTGCTCGTTGCCTTCGAGGGTCCACCGCACGGTGTACGTGGTGCCCCGCGAACCCTTGTACGTCGCGGTCTTCCAGACCTTGACGTTGTACGTCGTCTCCATCAAGCAGCGTCCTCGTGATCGTCGAGCCAGTTGTCCAAGTCGCTCCGCCGTACGCGCAGGTCGCCGTTCGGGAGCTTGATGCAGCGGGGGGCGCGGCCCTTCTGGCGCCAGTCGTAGAACGTGGACCGCGAGACGTGCAGCTCTTCGCAGACTTCGGGGAGGGTGAGCATCTTCGAAGATCCGGTCTTGCTGGGCATTGGGCGTGCCTCCTCGGCCGTGCCTCTTGTCCTGGTGGATCCGCCACGTCCGCCACGCCGCCACATCGCAGGTCAGAGCCCTGCGTTTGTGGCGGATAGCGACACAGCCATCCGCCACATGTCTGCAGAAACCGCCACACCGCTTTTCCCGGTCGCGGGCTGAACCCCAGCGCCACCAGG
>NZ_JBHWZS010000301.1:0-10634 GCF_042728155.1 Streptomyces sp. NPDC060209 | reverse complement strand
TCATCGGCTCCCACTTCGCCAACTACCGCGAAGCATGGGAAGCCAACCGCCTCATCGCCAAAGGCAAGATCCACCCGACACTCTCCAAGGTCTACCCCCTCGAGGACACCGGCCAAGCCGCCCACGACGTCCACCGCAACCTCCACCAGGGCAAAGTCGGCGTCCTCGCCCTCGCCCCCGCCGAAGGCCTCGGCGTGCGCGACACGGAGCTCCGCGAACAGCACATCGACGCCATCAACCGCTTCCGCGTGTCCGGAAGTTGAGCCCGCACGGCTTTCCAGAGAAGGGACAGAGTGAGTTCATGCCGCGCAATTCATCAGTCGTGGGTGTCGTCGGTCTCGGCTCCGTGGGCGGGCCTCTGATCGCCCTGCTGCGCGCCGCCGGGCACGAGGTCATCGGCGTCGACAACGATCCCGACGTGCTGGCACGCGTGGAGCGGAGGACGAAGGCCGTAGCAGGACCGGCGTACACGCTGACCAACGACACGGTTGCCCTGGTACGAGCCAACCTCGTGGTGGAGGCCGTCCCGGAGGACCTGGGGGCCAAGACCGCGATCCTGCGCCAGTTGCACGCGGTGTGCCGAGACCACACGGTCCTGGTGAGTACCTCTGCCGCGCTCCCCCTGAACCGCCTGGCCATCGCCTCCGGCCGCCCGGCTCGGACACTGGGCCTGCGAATGCTGCGCCCGCCCGCGCCGGGGATCGCCGTCGAGCCGTTGCACACGGCCATGACGGACGACGACGCCTCCGCCGCACTGAAAGTGCTGCTCGACGGACTCGGCACGCCCCAGGTCCCCCTCGGCGCACGGCCCGCCGCGGACGCGACCGCGATGCTCCATGCCTACCTCAACCGCGCGATACAGATGGTTGGGCAGGGGTATGCCGGCCAGCAGGCGGTCGACACCGCCATGCGGCTGGGCTGCGGGCTGCCCACCGGACCGCTGCGACTGGTGGACGAGATCGGCCTCGACACCGTGCACTCCACGCTCCTGAACTTGTTGGACCGCACCGGGGACGAGGCTTACCGCCCCGCCTCCATGCTCGGTTCCCTGGTCCGCGCCGGGCTGCTGGGACGCAAGAGCGGCCAGGGGTTCTACGCCTACGACGAGGCGGAACCCGCGAGCACCCCACATGATCCGGACCTTTCCGGGGCCGTCGCCCGGGTGGGCATCGTCGGCTCGGGCACCATGGCTCGCGGTATGGCGGAAGCGATCACGGTCGCGGGGCTTCCCGTCCTGCTGGTCGCTCGTGGCGCCGATCGGGCGCGGGAGGCGCGGCAGGCGATCGAGACGTCCCTGACCAGGTCGATGAGGCGCGGCCGGATCACGCCGGAGGACAAACGGGGCGCGCTGGAGCGGCTCACCACCACCGACCGGCGGTCGGGGCTCGGGCAATGCGACGTGGTGGTCGAGGCCACAGCAGAGGATCTCGCGGTCAAGGAGGAGCAGTTCGCCGACCTCGGCGCTAGGTGCCGGCCCGGGACCCTGCTGGCCACCACCACGTCCAGCCTGTCGGTGGCGGCGTGTGCCGAGGCCTCGGGGCGCCCCGAGGACGTGGTGGGCCTGCACTTCTTCAACCCGGCTCCGGTCATGCGGCTGGTCGAGCTCGTGACCACACCCCGGACCTCGGCCGTGTCGGTCGCTGCCGCGCGGGCGCTCTGCGAACGAGTGGGCAAGACCGTGGTGCCCTGCCCTGACCGGGCCGGGTTCATCGTGAACCACTTGTTGTTCCGCTTCCTCGCCGACGCCGTCCGGCTGCTCGACGGGAACGACACCGACGTCGAGACGACGGACGCCGCCGTCGAAGGGGGACTGGGCCACCCCATGGGCCCGTTCGCCCTGCTCGACACGATCGGCCTCGACGTCTCGGTCGCCATCCTGCGCCGGCTGCACGAGGAGTTCCCCGACGGTGGTTACGCCCCGCCGGACCTGCTGGAGCAGCTGGTCACCCACGGGCTCCTGGGCCGCAAGAGCGGTCAGGGCTTCCGCCGTGTGCCCGCACGCGTGGCACTGAGCTGACGGTCTTTCGCCCGGGCGCCCGGCACCGCGAACCTGCGTTGCCGGGCGGTACACCTCACGACTGTCCGTCGACCGACCGGCTCATCGGCACTCGGCCGAGCGCTGCGGGCAGGTCGGTACGGCCTCGCACCCTCAACTTCTGGTACACGTGGGTCAGGTGTTGCTCCACGGTGCTCGTAGTGACGAACAGCCGGGCGGCGATCTCCCGGTTGGTGAAGCCCTGGGAAGCGAGTCGGGCCACCCGCTGCTCGGCCCGGCTCAGCTCTTCCGGACCGCTGTCCTCCGAGGGCGCGTGTGCCTCATCGGGCGCGGGGCCGCGCGATGGACGGGGACCGCCCATCCGGTCCAGCAGGCGCAGCGACTGTTCGCGCACCCATGCGTTGGCGCCGCTGCCCTCACCCTGCTGGATCAGTTCCTCCGCGAGCAGTTCCCGCGCCTGAGCCGGGCTGCCGAGCTCGTGCAACGCTTCAGCCGCGTACACCCGCCAGGACAGCGAGGCCGACACGTCCAGCTCCCAGGCGGCCATCACGTCCCGGCAGGCGTAGAAGTCCCCGAGCGCCGCGTGGTACCGGCCGACCGCGAGGTGGTGGCGTCCCCGGGCCTGAAGGTAGTGCAGCCCCGGCAGGGTCTGGAACATCACCTCGGGCACCGGGATGCGGAAGCACTCGGCGGCGCCCTCCCGGTCTCCCAGCGCGGTGCAGGCCAGCACCTTGGCGGCGAGCGGGACTCCCAGGGCGATACCCCAGGAGGCCGGGCTCATCAACGACAAGGCCTCGTCGGCCTGCCGCCGGGCGAACTCGAAGTTGCCGAGCTTGCTCTCCACCGAAGCGCTCGCCGCCGCAAGGATCGCGCGGACCACGGGGGTGCGCCGACCGGCCCCGTGCATCAGCAGGTTGCACCAGTCCGCGGCCCTGTCGAGCCGCGCGGCCTGAACGTAGGTCGCGAGTGCCGCGATGGCCGGGGCGACCGGCGGATCGTGCAGGACCACGCCTTCGAGCAGTCGCTCGGCCTTCTTCTGCACGGTGTCGGTGGGGCCTTCCGACATCAGCGCGTACAGCACGAGTGCCCCGTCGGCCTGCGGGTCCAGCGCGCTGACACTGCGGCTGAGCGCGGCCTCGTCCAGTACCGCGTTGCGGCGGTAGCGGGCGCCGAGTACGGGATAGGAATGGGCGAACCAGGCTCGCATGGTCTCCAGTTGCGCCCGGCAGTCCGCCGAGAGCTCGGCCTCTACGGGATCGAGGCCGGCGAAGAGGGAGTCGGCCTCCTCGGTGCGGCCGTGCCACAGCAGATGGGCGATCAGCCGGATGCTCTGTCGGCGTCCGAGCAGCCCGGCCCGGTGGTCCTCGAGCAGTTCGGGCAGATGGGTGCGGACGGCGGCGGGCTCCACCTCCCACTCAGCACGGGCGATCTCGGCCCGCACCTGCGCGCGCTCCCGCGGGTCGGCGCCGACGTCGTGCGCCACCCTCAGGAAGGTGAGCGCGCGTTCGGGGTCGTGACCGCGCAGGGCCTCCTCGGCCGCGTCCCGCAGGACGGGCAGCACCCAACTCTCGTTCAGGGGACCGGCGGCGACCAGATGACGGGCCACCTCGTCGATCGCCGCCCGGTCCCGGTGCAGCAGTCGGGCGGCGGCGTGGTGCAGGGCCGCGCGCTCCTCCGGTGCCATGTCCGTCAGGACGGTGGCCCGGGTGACGGCCACGCGGAACCGGCCACGCTCGGTCAGGCCGAGAGCGTCCAGGGAGGCCATGGCCCGGGTCACGGTCCCGGTGGGCAGGTCGAGCAGCTTGCCCAGGAGCGCCGGGGGCTCTCCCTCCCCGAGGACGGCCAGTCCGCGTGCTGTACGGACAGCGGCCGGGTCGAGTTGGTCCAGGAGATGGCGCACCGCGAGCCGGAAACCCTCACCCGCCTCGGGACCGGACTCCGACCCGGTACCGGGATCGGTCTCCCGGGCCGGGTCGCCGCCGTCCTCCAGGAGCGCCTGGAGCAGCAGCGGGCTGCCGCCGGAGATGTGGTGCCAGGGCCTGACGACCTTGGGCGTGCGCCGCTGCCCGGGGAAGCGCTCGGCGAGCACGGCCTCGGTGCCGGCGAGGTCCAGGGCCCCCAACTGCACCAGCGTGCAGTGCGGATTGCGAACGAACTCCGAGGTCAGCGCGGTACCGGGCGGGGAGGATTCGGTGCGCTGGCCGAGCACGAGCAGAATGCGCGAGGTGGAGACCCGGCGCACCAGATAGAGCAGGCAGTGCCGGGAAGGCGCGTCGATCTCCTGCACGTCGTCGACCATGATGAGCAACGGGCCCTGCTCAGCCAGCCCGTGCATCAGCCGGTGGAATCCGTCGATGGCCTGCGGTGAGGCCCCCGATCCGGACGTCGGTCCGGTGAGCGGCCACGGTTCTCCGGCGGCGGCCGTCAGCTGGCCGATCGCCCCCATGGGCAGCTCGCGTTCCGCCCGGGAAGCCACCGCGGCGAGGACCCGTGCCCCCGCGCGTGACGCGTGGTCCTGGAGATCGTGGACGAGCGTGGTCTTGCCCATCCCCGCACCGCCGGTGACAAGGACGGCCCGGCCCTGTCCTCTCTGCGCTCCCGCGAACAGATCCCTGAGAACCGCCCGCGCCTGTCGTCCGTCGGCTGTCGTCACGGACACTCTCCTCACAGACACTCCCCCTCACGAAGACCGTCACGGCCGATCTGTGCTGCGTACATCAGGTAGATCAAAACACGAGCTGCCCACAGGCCGTCGCTGAACGCCGGTGCGGGCCATGCACGTGGGCGAGGGGCGGCTGCGGGACGAAAGTCCGCCGTGCATCGCCCCGGCTCCCGGCGCTGAACCTCGCGTGCTATGCGCGGAAGCGCCCCCAACCACCCCCTAGGAGGGTAAGCCGCATTCCCGGAATAGAAAATAGGGGGGAAACAGGGGACCCCCAGGGCGGTGAAATCCGGGGTGGCTTCCGCGAATTGCTTGCTTGCTACCGAGCCGCTTCCTTCACTAGCATCCCGGTACATGCAGAACGCGATTGAGGTGTGGGCCACCGGCCTGGGAGCAATGACCCCGCTGGGCGCCGATCTGGCAAGCACGTGGGCGGCCATGCAAAACGGTGAGAACGGAATCGGCACCCTGGAGGAAGAATGGGCGGAAGGCCTTCCGGTGCGTATCGCCGGTCGGTTGACGGCCGATCCCGCCGCCTCCATGGCCCGTACCCAGGCGCGCAAGCTGGACCGCTCGGAGCAGATGGCCTTGGTCACCGCACGTGAGGCGTGGGCCGACGCGGGCAGTCCCGAGCCCGACCCGGAGCGTCTGGCCGTGGTGATCGGCACCGGTATCGGCGGCGTGACCTCCCTGCTCGGCCAGAACCACGTGCTGGAGAACTCCGGCCCTCGGCGGGTGTCCCCGCACACCGTGCCCATGCTGATGTCGAACGGGCCGGCGGCCTGGGTGAGCATGGACCTGGGCGCCCTGGCCGGGGCGCACGCCCCTGTCAGCGCCTGCGCTTCCGGCGCCGAGGCGATCGCGCTGGGCCTGGACCTGATCCGGGCAGGCCGAGCCGACGTGGTCGTCGCCGGCGGTGTCGAGGCGAGTGTCCACCCGCTGCCGCTCACCGCGTTCGCCCAGATGATGGCCCTGTCCACACAGAACGACGACCCGGCCCACGCCTGTCGGCCTTTCGACACCAAGCGCAACGGGTTCGTGCTCGGCGAAGGCTCAGCGACGGTCGTCCTGGAGCGGGCCGACCATGCCCGGAGCCGCGGGGTCACGACGCCGCACGGCAAGGTGCTGGGTGCCGGCACCAGTTCCAGCGCCACCCACATCACCGCCTCCGACGTGGACGGCCAGGTACGCGCCATGCGGCTGTCCCTGCGTGACGCGGGCCTCACCCCCGAGGCGATCGGCCATGTGCACGCCCACGCCACCTCGACGCCGCAGGGCGATGTGGCCGAGGCCCGCGCCATCGCGGAAGCGGTCGGCAGCCACCCGGTGGTGACCGCGACCAAGTCCATGACCGGTCATCTGCTCGGCGCCTCCGGCGCGCTCGGCGCGATCGCCGCGTTGCTGGCTCTGCGCGACGGGTCGGTCCCGGCAGTACGCAACCTGGAGCAGCTGGATCCCGACGTCGAGCTGGATGTCGTACGGCAGACCCCACGCACCGGCCGGTGGGATGCGGCGCTGGCCAACTCCTTCGGCTTCGGCGGCCACAACGTTTCACTGATTCTCGGTCGCGCCTGACGGGTGTCCAGCCGCGCTTCCCGCCATTCCCTTTCTGAGGTGTGAGATGACTGGTAGCAAAGGCGCCGGAACGAGCGCCTGTCCGATATCACTCGACCAGGATTTCTACGCGAATCCCCATCCCGCCTACCGGGCCATAAAGGAGAACGGCAACCGGCCGACTCCCATGGTCCTGAAGACAGGAATGGCATATCTGCCTCCCGGCCTCGAGGGCTGGCTCGTCACGTCGTACGAGGACGTGGAATTCGTTCTGCGGGATCCCCGCTTCCGAAAGAGTATCGATGAGGCCATGCCGCTCTTCGCGGCCCGCAGCGGCGGCGCGGCCCGCGGCTCCCTGCTCTACGCCAACATGGCGAACAACGACCCGCCGGTCCACACACGGCTGCGAAAGCCGCTCAACGGGATGTTCACAGCCCGGGCCGTGGCCGGTCGCCGCGAGGCAATCCGGCGGACGGCGCGGGAAACGCTCGCAGAGGTCGCGGGAGCGGGCAGCTTCGATCTTGTACAGGATTTTGCCTTTCCGTTCTCCATATCGGTGATCTCGCGCACGCTCGGTGTGCCTGACGCCGATCGCGGCACCTTCCACGGGTGGGTTCAGACCATTACCGGGGACGCGGCGCCGGAGGTCCTGCGGCGCGATGCAGGCCTGATGACCGAGTACTTGCGCGGTCTGATACGCGCCCGGAGCACGGACGGGGCGGAGACCGACGACGTGTTGGGCCTGCTGGCCGGTTCCCTGCCCGAGGACGAGGCGGTGGCCCAGGCGTACGCCCTGCTGGCCGCGGGCTACGAGACCACCGCCAATCTGATCGTGACCGGTTTCCTCACCCTGGCGGCCCACCCCGAGCAGTTGAGGCGGCTGTGGGCCGACCCGGACCTGGTGCCGGGCGCGGTGGAGGAGATGCTGCGCCACCAGGCACCGTTCAACCTCTCGCTCTACAGGTACGTCACCGAACCGGTCGAGCTGAACGGTGTGCTGATCCCTCAAGGGGCGATCGTGTTCCTCGCCTTCGCCGCGGCCAACCGCGACGCCTGCCGCTTCACCGAGCCCGACACCTTCGACATCGAGCAGTCCCGCCGTGACCACCTCGCCTTCGGCGGAGGCATCCACAACTGCATCGGCAAGCACCTGGCCCGGCTGGAGGCGGAGGTTGCCTTCGAGACGCTCATTTCCTGCTGCCCGGGGCTGGACGTGCTGACCTCCGCCGAGGAGTTCGACTGGAAGGCCAGTCCTACGTTCCGCGGGTTGCGGAGTCTGCGCGTCGGCCCCGGACCGGCCCCCGCCGGGCAGGGGGAGCCGCGGTGATGTCCCACCCCACCGGCGAGGCGCTCATGGCGCCCGTCGCCGTCGTCGGCATGTCCTGCCGTTTCCCCGGAGCCTCCGACCCGTCCCGGTTCTGGGAGAACCTGGCATCCGGTGCGGAGGACGTCGGCCCGATACCCGAGGGGCGCGAAGGCCCCTCATCCAAAGGCCCCGGCCGGGCCGGGTCCATCGAGCACCCCGATGCCTTCGACGCCGGATTCTTCGGAATCTCGCAGCGAGAGGCCCGGTACATGGATCCCCAGCAGCGGCTGATGCTCGAACTCGCCTGGGAGAGCGTCGAGGACGCCGCGATCCGCGCGGGCGACCTGCAAGGGGCCCGCTGGGGCGTCTTCGTCGGAGCATGCTCCGACG
This sequence comes from Streptomyces sp. NPDC060209, assembly GCF_042728155.1. Classification (NCBI taxonomy): domain Bacteria; kingdom Bacillati; phylum Actinomycetota; class Actinomycetes; order Kitasatosporales; family Streptomycetaceae; genus Streptomyces; species Streptomyces sp. NPDC060209. The sequence continues at coordinate 2,726 of NZ_JBHWZS010000301.1, read as the reverse complement.
ACTTCCGGACGAGCTACCTCGCGGCCGGGGCGCTGGACCGGTACGGCCACACCGGCACCAGCCGGTGCATGCTGGCAAACCGGGTCTCCCATCACTTCGGGCTGCGCGGCCCCAGCGAGGTGGTCGACAGCGGGCAGTCCTCCTCGCTGACCGCCCTGCACCGCGCCCTGTCGAGCCTGCGCCTGGGGGAATGCGACGCGGCCCTGGTCGGCGGGGTGCACCTCAACCTCCTCCAGGAAGCGACCGACCAGATCCAACTGTGGGGCGGGCTGTCCCCGGACGGCCGCTGCCACACCTTCGACACCTGTGCCAACGGCTATGTACGGGGCGAGGGCGGCGGTTGCGTCGTCCTGAAACCCCTGGCCGCAGCCCGGCGCGACGGAGACCACGTCTACGGCGTCGTCCGCGGCAGCGCCGTGAGCAACGACGGCGGCCGGGGCGGTCTCGGCGTGCCCTCCCAGGAAGCTCAGTACGAGGCGGTCACCGAAGCCCTGCGCACGGCGGGGGCGCGGCCCGGGGACCTGGCGTACGTCGAACTGCACGGTACCGGCACCCCGGTGGGCGACCCGGTCGAGGCGCGTGCGCTGGGCGCCGCGGTGGGCCTCGACCGGCCGGAGGGTGAACCGCTGCCGGTCGGATCGGTGAAGACGAACGTCGGCCACCTGGAGTCGGCCGCCGGGATCGCCGGGTTCATCAAGGCCTGTCTGATGCTGGAGCACGGTGCTCTGCCGGCCAGCCTGAACTTCACCGCCCCGCCGCCGGGGGTGGACCTGGCCGGCCTGGGCCTGCGTGTGGTCCAGAAGCACGAGGAGCGGGCATTCGGCACTGCCGACGTCCTCGGCGTGAGCTCCTTCGGCATGGGCGGGACCAATGTCCACGTGGTGCTCGGCCCCGCGCCGGTGGCCGAGAGGATCCCGGTGTCGGCAACGCCGGTCGCCGACGCGCACGGCGCCGTGTGGTGCCTGTCCGGCCGGTCCCCCGAGGGCGTCCGCGAGCTGGCGCAGGCGCTGCTGGACGAACTGGACCTCCGAGGTGCGGGGGCCGACATCCAGGGCATCGCCGCCACTCTGGCCCGGCGCACCCACTGGGAGCACCGGGCGGCCGTGGTCGGCGCGTCCCGGGAACAGATCCGTGAGGGCCTGGGCAAGGTGGCTGCCGGGCACGGCTTCGCCGTATCCGGGGGGTGGGCCGCGGCCGTCGGGGCCGACGGCGCGCATCTGGTGCGCGCGGCCAGCGATTACGTCCACGCCGGCGACGTCGGCACGCCGGCGGCCGTTCCAGCCGGTGTCCGGGGGCCGTCGACCGTGCCGGGTCTGCCGACGCACCGTTTCCAGAGGGAACGTTTCCCCTTGCCCCCGCCCACGCTGGCCCCGGCCGCCGTACCGACTCCCTCGCCGTCCTCCGTGGAGCCGGCCGGACAGCCGGTCCCGGAACCTGACGAGGCGTCGTACCCGCGGGCCTGGGACGCGGCCACGACCCGCGACGAACGGTTCTGGCTGACCCAGGTCCTCCTGGAGCGCGTACTCGCCCACATCCAGGGCGGATCCATGCCCGACCTCGACCCCGAGGTACCGCTCACGGACCTCGGGATCGACTCGCTGACTCTGGTGGAGTTCCTGGACCGGCTCACCGCGGTCACCGGACTCCCCCTCTCGGAGACCTTCGTCTTCGACCACCCCACGATCACCGAAATGACGGAATGCGTGAACAAGGAGATGGAGTCGAGACATGGCTGAGCAGGACGTGACGCGCGACGACATCGCTGTCATCGGCATGGCCTGCCGCTATCCCGGTGGGGTGGACACCCCGGAGGCCCTGTGGGACCTCGTGGCAAGTGGTCATGACGCCGTCGGCGAGTTTCCCGACAACCGCGGCTGGGACACCGACGACCTCTACGACCCGGCGTTTGTCCGCCAGGGTGGCTTCCTGCACGGCGCAGACCGGTTCGATGCCGCGTTCTTCGGCATACGGCCCGCCGAGGCCAAGTCGATGGATCCGCAGCAGCGCATGCTGCTGGAGGTCTCCTGGGAGGCGATCGAGCGGGCGGGCATCGTCCCCTCGACGCTGAAGGGCTCGCGCACCGGCGTCTTCGTCGGTGTGATGCCCAACGAGTACGGCATGCCGCTCTGGCGCTGGCAGGAGGAGACGGCCGGCTTCATGGGCACCGGCACCTCACCGAGTGTCGCCTCCGGACGCATCTCGTACGTGCTGGGCCTGGAGGGCCCGGCCCTGAGCATCGACACGGCCTGCTCGTCCTCGGGCGTGGCCATCCACACCGCGGTGCGCTCGCTGCGCAGCGGCGAGACGGATCTGGCGCTGGCAGGCGGCTGCACCGTGCTGGCCGGGCCCGGCATGTTCGTCGACTACGCCAGGAAACAGGCGCTGTCCCCCGACGCCCGATGTCGCACTTTCTCCGACGCGGCGAACGGCACCGTGTGGGCCGAGGGCGCTGGTGTACTGGTGCTGGAGCCACTCTCCAAGGCCCGTCGGCTGGGCCGCCGGATCCTCGGCGTGATCAAGGGCACCGCCGTCAACCAGGACGGTGCCAGCAACGGTCTGACCGCACCGAGCGGCAAGGCCCAGGCCAAGGTGATCAAGCAGGCACTCGCCGACGCGGGTCTGGAGCCGCAGGACATCCAGCTCGTCGAGGCGCACGGCACCGCCACCAGGCTCGGTGACCCCATCGAGGTCAACGCCATCCATGCCACTTACGGACACGCGGAGCG
>NZ_JBHWZS010000300.1:0-10657 GCF_042728155.1 Streptomyces sp. NPDC060209 | reverse complement strand
GGGGTTTTCCCCGGGGCCCGGCCCTTTGCCGTGGGTGTGGCCGTTGGGGGCGGGACCCGGGTGAGCGGGGGGTCTGCGGCGGGCCGTTCCCCTACCTATCCCCAGGCTCTCGACTCCGTTCGAGCAGGGGAGGCCCCACCCTTCCCGCGACCGAGGCTCCGCCCCGGGCCCCGCTCATCGATCGCCGGAGGGGCTTGAAGGGTGAAGGCGGGGTGCTGGGAGGCACCTGCGGCCTGGGAGCTCAAGGGCCGGACGGGTGCCCTTGAGGGGCGGCAGGGGCATGGCCGGACGGGCTGGAACGGCGAAGGGCCCGGCCGGAACGTGTCCGGCCGGGCCCTTCAGGTGTGATCCGGGTTACCGGTTCACTGCTCCGTCTTGCGGAGGCGGAACGTCAGGGCCAGGCCCTCGTCCTCGAACGGGGTGCCGTACGTCTCGTCCGCCTCGCCCTGCGCGTAGTCCAGGGCCAGGACCTCGTCCGCGATCAGTCCGGCGTGCGCGGTCAGGGCCTCGGCCGTCGCGGGCGACGCCGACGTCCAGCGGACCGCGATCCGGTCCGCCACGTCCAGGCCGCTGTTCTTGCGTGCCTCCTGGATCAGCCGGATCGCGTCACGGGCCAGTCCCGCGGCCCGCAGCTCCGGGGTGATCTCCAGGTCCAGGGCGACCGTCGCGCCCGAGTCGGACGCCACGGACCAGCCTTCGCGCGGGGTCTCCGTGATGATGACCTCGTCGGGGGCCAGGGTGACCTGCTCGCCGTCGACCTCCACCGAGGCCGTGCCCTCGCGCAGCGCCAGGCTCAGCGCGGCGGCATCGGCGTTCGCGACGGCCTTGGCCACCGCCTGGACGCCCTTGCCGAACCGCTTGCCCAGCGCGCGGAAGTTCGCCTTCGCCGTGGTGTCGACCAGCGAGCCGCCGACCTCCGAGAGGGAGGCCAGGGAGGAGACGTTCAGCTCCTCCGTGATCTGGGCGCGCAGCTCGGGGGTGAGCGACTCGAAGCCCGAGGCCGCGACCAGGGCCCGCGACAGCGGCTGCCGGGTCTTGACCCCCGACTCGGCACGCGTGGCCCGGCCCAGCTCCACCAGGCGGCGAACCAGCGCCATCTGCGAGGAGAGCGCCGGGTCGATCGAGGCCGGGTCCGCCTTCGGCCAGTCGGACAGGTGGACCGACTCCGGGGCGCCCGGGGTGACCGGGACGACCAGGTCCTGCCAGACCCGCTCCGTGATGAACGGGGTCAGCGGGGCCATCAGCCGCGTGACCGTCTCCACGACCTCGTGCAGCGTGCGGAGCGCGGCCTTGTCGCCCTGCCAGAAGCGGCGGCGCGAGCGGCGGACGTACCAGTTGGACAGGTCGTCGACGAACGCCGAGAGCAGCTTGCCGGCGCGCTGGGTGTCGTACCCCTCCAGAGCCTTGGTGACCTCGTCGACCAGGGTGCCGAGCTCGCCCAGCAGCCAGCGGTCCAGGACCGTGCGGTCGGCGGGGGCCGGGTCGGCCGCGGACGGCGCCCAGGCCGACGTACGGGCGTACAGGGCCTGGAAGGCCACCGTGTTCCAGTAGGTGAGGAGCGTCTTGCGGACGACTTCCTGGATCGTGCCGTGACCCACGCGGCGCGCGGCCCACGGGGAGCCGCCCGCCGCCATGAACCAGCGGACCGCGTCGGCGCCGTGCTGGTCCATCAGCGGGATCGGCTGGAGGGTGTTGCCCAGGTGCTTGGACATCTTCCGGCCGTCCTCGGCGAGGATGTGGCCCAGGCAGACCACGTTCTCGTAGCTGGACCTGTCGAAGACGAGCGTCCCCACGGCCATCAGCGTGTAGAACCAGCCGCGTGTCTGGTCGATGGCCTCCGAGATGAACTGCGCCGGGTAACGGCTCTCGAAGATCTCCTTGTTCTTGTACGGGTAGCCCCACTGTGCGAACGGCATCGAACCCGAGTCGTACCAGGCGTCGATGACCTCCGGGACGCGGTACGCCTCCAGCTGGCAGTTCTCGTGCGAGCAGGTGAACGTGATCTCGTCGATGAACGGGCGGTGCGGGTCCAGCTCGGACTGGTCGCGGCCGGTGAGCCCGGAGAGCTCGGCGCGGGAGCCGACACACGTCAGGTGGTCGTCCTCGCAGCGCCAGATGGGCAGCGGGGTGCCCCAGTAGCGGTTGCGGGACAGCGCCCAGTCGACGTTGTTGTTCAGCCAGTCGCCGAAGCGCCCGTTCTTGACGGACTCCGGGAACCAGTTGGTCTTCTCGTTCTCCTGGAGCAGCCGGTCCTTGACCGCCGTCGTGCGGATGTACCAGGACGGCTGCGCGTAGTACAGCAGGGCCGTGTGGCAGCGCCAGCAGTGCGGGTAGCTGTGCTCGTAGGGGACGTGGCGGAAGAGCTTGCCGCGTGCGTCCAGGTCCTCGGTGAGGGCCTCGTCGGCCTTCTTGAAGAAGACGCCGCCGACCAGCGGGAGGTCCTCCTCGAAGGTGCCGTCGGGGCGGACCGGGTTCACCACGGGAAGGCCGTACGAGCGGCAGACGAGGAGGTCGTCGGCGCCGAACGCGGGGGACTGGTGGACCAGACCCGTGCCGTCCTCGGTCGTGACGTACTCGGCGTTGACGACGAAGTGCGCCTCGCTCGGGAACTCGACGAGCTGGAAGGGGCGTTCGTACGTCCAGCGCTCCATCTCGCGGCCGGTGAAGGACTCGCCGGTGAGCTCCCAGCCCTCGCCGAGCGCCTTCTCGACCAGAGGCCGGGCCACGACCAGCTTCTCCGCGCCGTCCGTCACGACGACGTAGGTGACGTCGGGGTGCGCGGCGACGGCGGTGTTGGAGACCAGGGTCCAGGGGGTCGTCGTCCAGACGAGCAGCGCGGCCTCGCCGGCCAGCGGTCCGCTCGTCAGCGGGAAGCGTACGAAGACCGAGGGGTCGACGACCGTCTCGTACCCCTGGGCGAGCTCGTGGTCCGAGAGGCCGGTGCCGCAGCGCGGGCACCAGGGGGCGACGCGGTGGTCCTGGACCAGCAGGTCCTTGTTGAAGATCTCCTTCAGCGACCACCACACGGAGTCGACGTACTCCGGGTCCATCGTGCGGTAGGCGTCGTCGAGGTCGACCCAGTAGCCCATGCGGGTCGTGAGCTCGGAGAACGCGTCGGTGTGCCGGGTGACGGACTCGCGGCACTTCGCGTTGAACTCGGCGATGCCGTAGGCCTCGATGTCCTTCTTGCCGCTGAAGCCCAGCTCCTTCTCCACCGCGAGCTCGACCGGCAGGCCGTGACAGTCCCAGCCGGCCTTGCGGCCGACGTGGTAGCCCTGCATGGTGCGGAAGCGCGGGAAGACGTCCTTGAAGACGCGGGCCTCGATGTGGTGGGCCCCGGGCATGCCGTTGGCGGTCGGCGGGCCCTCGTAGAAGACCCACTCGGGGCGGCCCTCGGACTGTTCGAGGCTCTTGGCGAAGACCTTGCTGTCGCTCCAGAAGTCGAGCACGGCGTGCTCGAGGGCGGGCAGGTCGACCTGGGCGGGTACCTGGCGGTACTGCGGCGATGTCATGAGCGGGCTTCCTCCGGCGGACGTCTTCCACTTCCGTCGGAGGGACGAGAGCCGGATCAGCTCCCGCGGTACCACCCTCCTTGGCCCCGGGCGTGAGCCCGTGGCCCCCTCATTGGGGTCGCGATGCCGGTTCTAGTGGCCTTGACCCGTGGGCGGAACCCACTGTCCAAAGCGTTCTTCCGGCGACTCCGGGGTGATCTTCACGGCGCGCTCGCCCCCGGGCTTCCACCGTCCCCGGGTCGCTCCTGGCTGCGTACGACGCTACTCGTCCCATCCATGCCTCTCGCTGCGGCCAGTGTACGGGCCCTCACGCGCGACGGCCGACCGGTTTTGACCCCACCGGCGCACGAGAGGGGCTTGCACCCGAATGGCCAGTCGGGACGGAACGGAGTCCCGGAGAGCGCGCGGGGGCGGATTACAGCGCGGGGAGCTGGGCACAACGGTTGCAGGCGCGCCACCGCCAGGCCGTGGGGAGGGGCGAACCGGCGGCGTGCCCCGTTGCCGCGGGGCTGGGGTCGATTTATCGTCCCAGCACGATTCGCGTGCAAGATCACAATATGTGAAGGGGCCGCGGCCATGGTGGCGAAGAAGACCGCCGTATCGAGAACGGCGTCCGCGAGATCCAAGGCTGCGGCTGCCGAGGAGGAGACCGGGAGCACCGGCGAGGAGGCCGGTCCGGAGGCGGGCCGGGAGAAGCCGGTCAGGAAGACGGCGAAGAAGTCGGCCGCCGCCAAGAAGTCGGCCGCCGGGAAGAAGACGGCCGCCGCGAAGAAGAGCGCGGCCAAGAAGGCGTCGAAGAAGGCCACGGGGGCGGCTCAGGCCGCCGAGCAGACAGGAGTCCACACGGTGGTAGCCAAGAAGAGCGCGGCCCGGACCACGGCTGTCGGAGAGGGCACCGCGACAGCGGTCCCCCCGGCCAGGGCAGGCGTGGCGACGGCGCCCGCAGACCTGGCGGTCAGGCCGGGGGAGGACCCCTGGACCCCGGAGGAGGTCGACGAGGCGCGGACCGGGCTGACCGGAGAGGTCCTGCGGCTGCGCACCGAGCTGGAGGCGTCGGGCGAGGCGCTGGCCGGCTTGATGCGCGACTCCGGGGACGGGGCGGGCGACGACGACGCGGACACCGGCACGAAGAACATCACCCGTGAGCACGAGCTGTCCCTGGCGGCCCACGCCCAGGAGACCCTGGACCAGACCGAGCGGGCCCTCGCGAGGCTCGACGCGGGGACCTACGGGCTCTGCGAGGTCTGCGGGAAGCCGATCGGCAAGGCGCGGATGCAGGCCTTTCCCCGGGCCACGCTCTGCGTGGAGGACAAGCAGAAGCAGGAGCGGCGCGGCTAGGGCCTCTCGTTCGCCGAAAGACCCCAGGGCCTCCGGTTCCTTCCTCCCTCCGGGGCCGGACCGACCGGTTCCGTCGGTCCCGGTCGGTCCGGATCCGGACGGGAGGCTCCGTGCTCCCGGATCCGACGGGGGACCCGGAGCCGGAGGAGCCCCGGGGCAGCACGGGGCCTGAGGCCCCTGACCACCGGGGTGTGTCGTACCCTCGTCCTCAGTCAGGTACCTAGGGTTGAGGGACTCACGTGGCAGAGGCGGAGCGCATCATCGGTACGCCGGACATTCCCGATGCCGAGGGGGCCGACGGGGCCGAGCCCCAGCAGCCCTCCGAGGGCTCGACCCGGGCCGGGAGCGACGACACCGGCAGCGGCCGGGGCAGGAAGAAGATCCTGGTACTCCTCGGGGTGGCCGTCCTCGCCTACCTGCTGGACCTGATCAGCAAGATGATCGTGGTCGCGAAGCTGGAGCACGAGGAGCCCATCGAGATCTTCGGTGACTGGCTGAAGTTCGACGCGATCCGCAACGCGGGTGCCGCGTTCGGGATCGGCGAGGCGTTCACCGTGATCTTCACGGCCATCGCGGCCGTCGTGATCATCGTGATCATCCGGCTGGCGCGCAAGCTCTACAGCCTGCCCTGGGCCATCGCCCTGGGCCTGCTGCTCGGCGGAGCGCTCGGCAACCTCACCGACCGGATCTTCCGCGCGCCGGGCGTCTTCAAGGGCGCGGTCGTCGATTTCATCGCTCCGGCGCACTTCGCAGTCTTCAACCTCGCCGACTCCGCCATCGTGTGCGGCGGAATCCTCATCGTGATCCTTTCCTTCAAGGGCCTGGACCCGGACGGCACCGTGCACAAGGACTAGTGGGCGCAAGGCATACTCGACTGGTGAGTACGTATCCCGAGGTCCGCACCCTGCCCGTACCCGACGGCCTGGAAGGCGAGCGTGTCGACGCCGCCATCTCCCGGATGTTCGGTTTCTCCCGCACCAAGGCCGCCGAGCTGGCCGCTGCCGGGAAGGTGCAGGTGGACGGCGCGGTGGCCGGGAAGTCCGAGCGGGTGCACGGCGGTGCCTGGCTGGAAGTGGAGATGCCGCAGGCCGCCGCTCCGGTCCAGATCGTCGCCGAGCCCGTCGAGGGCATGGAGATCGTCCATGACGACGACGACATAGTCGTCATCATGAAGCCGGTCGGCGTCGCCGCCCACCCCAGCCCCGGCTGGACCGGCACCACCGTCATCGGCGGGCTCGCCGCTGCCGGCTACCGCATCTCGACGTCGGGCGCCGCCGAGCGTCAGGGCATCGTGCACCGGCTGGACGTCGGCACCTCCGGCCTGATGGTCGTGGCCAAGTCCGAGCGGGCCTACACGCTGCTCAAGGCACAGTTCCGCGACCGGGTCGTCGAGAAGAAGTACCACGCGCTGGTGCAGGGCCACCCGGACCCGATGAGCGGCACCATCGACGCCCCCATCGGCCGCCACCCGCAGCACGACTACAAGTGGGCCGTCACCGCCGAGGGCAAGCCCTCCGTCACGCACTACGACCTCATCGAGGCCTACCGCTCCGCCAGCCTGCTCGACATCAAGCTGGAGACCGGGCGCACGCACCAGATCCGCGTGCACATGTCCGCGCACCGTCACCCCTGCGTCGGCGACCTGACCTACGGCGCCGACCCCACGCTGGCCAAGCGCCTCGGCCTGACCCGGCAGTGGCTGCACGCGGTCCGGCTCGGCTTCGAGCACCCGGCCGACGGCAGCTGGGTCGAATTCGAGAGCAGCTACCCGGACGACCTGCGCCTGGCCCTCGAAACGATCGTGGCGGAGAGCGAATGACCCCCGGAGCAGCCCCGTACAGCACCCGCAGGGCTCTCGACGAGAGCGACCTCGCTGCATGCTTCCAGGTCCGCAAGGACGTCTTCGTCGGTGAGCAGCAGGTGTCCGAGGAGATCGAGTACGACGCCCATGACGCCACCGCGGTGCATGTCGTCGCAGTGGCCGCGGACGGCTCCGCGCTCGGCACGGGACGGCTGCTGCACGGTGAAGCCGCTGCGGGGAAGACAGGTGGCGACCACGCCGTCGGGTCCCTCGGCCGGCTCGCCGTGACCCGCGAGGCCCGTGGGCTGGGCGTCGGGGCCGCGCTGGTCCGCGCCCTGGAGGACGAGGCCCGCGCACTGGGCCTCGCCGCCGTGGACCTGCACGCCCAGACGCACGCGCTCGGCTTCTACGAGCGGCTCGGCTACACGGCGTACGGCCCCGAGTTCCCGGACGCCGGGATGCCGCACCGGGCCATGCGCCGCACGCTCTGACCGCGGCCCGCACGGGAGTGCCACAGGTCCGCCGGTCCCACGTGGCACGCTGGGAGCCCTGACCGGCTGATCAACGGGCCCCGGAGGCCCGGCGCGCTGCGGAAGGCACAACGTGGACCAGATGGCACTGCTGCTCCTGCTCCTGCTCGGAGCGGTGGTCACGGTCCCGCTGGGTGAGCGCCTGCGTCTCCCGGCACCGATCCTCATGACCCTCGCCGGGATCGTCATGGCGTTCGCCAGCTTCGTCCCCGACGTGGACATCCCACCGGAGTTCATCCTCCCCGCCGTCCTGCCGCCGTTGCTCTACGCCTCCGTGCAGCGCACCTCCTGGCGGCAGTTCGCCGCCAACAGGCGGCCGATCTTCCTGCTTGCCGTCGCCCTCGTCTTCGTCACGACGGCCGCCGTGGCCACGGTCGCCCACGCGATAGTGCCCGGCCTGCCCATCGCCGCGGCGGTGGCCCTGGGCGCGCTCGTCGCGCCGCCCGATCCGGTCGCGGCGACGGCCGTGGCCGGATCGGTCGGACTGCCGCGCCGGCTCGTGTCGATCCTGGAGGGCGAGGGGCTGTTCAACGACGTCACGGCCATCGTCCTCTACCACGTCGCGATCGCCGCCGCCGTCAGCGGCACCTTCTCCCTGCCCGCCGCGTTCGGGCTGCTCGTCCTCTCCGCGGTGGTGGCCGTGGTGGTCGGCCTGGTGCTCGGCTGGCTCACCATCAAACTGATGGGGTTCCTGGGCGACGCCACCCTCCAGGTCGGCCTTACCCTGCTCGTGCCGTTCGTCAGTTACGTCCTCGCCGAGGAGCTGATGGGCTCGGGCGTGCTCGCCGTCCTCACCACGGCGCTCTTCCTCGCCGAGCACACCGCCGACGCCGACGACGTCCTCGGGCGGCTCACCGGCCGGTCCTTCTGGGAGATCGTCGACACCCTCGTTACCGGCGTCGCCTTCGGCCTGATCGGCCTCGAACTGCACAACGTCTTCGGCACGGCCGACGGACGCGAACTGCGTCTGCTGGGCTGGGGGCTCGCCGTCGTCGCGGTCGTCGTCGGCGTACGCCTCCTGTGGCTGCTGCCCGCGACCTGGCTCGCCAAGCGGCTGCACACCCGCCGCGACTACAGCGAGGAGATCCCCACCAGCTGGCGCGAGACCGTCATCATGTGGTGGGCCGGAATGCGCGGAGTGGCCTCCGTCGCGCTGGCGCTGGCGATCCCGCTGGAGACGGACGACGGCAAGCCGTTCCCCGGACGGGACGAGATCGTCTTCATCGCCTTCGCCGTCATCATGGCCACCCTCGTCATCCAGGGCCTGACCCTGCCGTGGCTCGTACGCAAGCTCGGCGTCCGGGCGGACACCGACGCCGAACAGGCCCTGGAGCGCGACCTCGCGCTCCGGGCCGCCGCGGCGGCCAAGACCCGGCTCAAGGAGGTGCAGAACACCGAGGAGCTCCCGGAGGAGGTCCTGGAGCGGCTGCAGCGCGCGGCGTACGACATCGGGGCGCGGATCAGTCCCGACATGGTCGACGAGGAACGGCGGGAGGCGTACGCGCAGCGCGCCGAGCGGTTCAAGGAGATCGGCCGGATCCAGCGCGAGATGATGTCGGCCGCCCGCCACGCGGTCCTCGCCGCCCGAAGCGAGCCGGGCTCGGACCCGGAGGTGGTCGACCGGGTGCTGCGCTTCCTGGACGTACACAGCCTGCGCTGACGGCTCCCGCCCGCCCGCGGCGGTTCAGCCGCGCCCGGTGCGAGGGGCCTTTTCCGGGGTCGGCACCTGGCCGTTGGCGGGGATCCGGCCGGTGTCCGCGCCTGTCAGCTCGCGCCAGTGGTCGCCCGGCGGCAGCGCCGCGGGAGACGTCACGATCCGGGGCAGCGCGTACGGGTGGTGGTCACGGAGCCAGCCGATCATCTGCTCCCGCACGGCGCAGCGCACCGTCCAGATGTCGTCCGCGTCCTTCGCGGTGACCACCGCCCGCACCTCGATGGTCGTGGGGGTGGTGTCCGTGACGGCCAGGGACCAGTCGCGGCCGTCCCAGGCCGCGCAATCGCCGAGGACGTCGCGCAGCCGGTCGCGCATCGCGGCGATCGGTGCCGAGTGGTCGAGCTGGAAGAAGACCGTGCCCGCCATCTGCGCCCCGCCGCGTGACCAGTTCTCGAACGGCCTGCTGGTGAAGTAGGACACCGGCATCGTGATCCGCCGCTCGTCCCAGGTCCGTACGGTGAGGAAGGTCAGTGTGATCTCCTCCACCGTGCCCCACTCGCCGTCCACCACCACGGTGTCGCCGATCCGGACCATGTCGCCGAAGGCGATCTGGAACCCGGCGAAGAGATTGCCGAGGGTGGACTGGGCGGCGACACCGGCGACGATGCCGATCACACCGGCCGAGGCCAGCATCGAGGTGCCGACCGTGCGCATCGCCGGGAAGGTGAGCAGCATCGCGGCGATCGCGACCGTCGCCACCACGGCGGTGACCACGCGCTGGATCAGCGTGACCTGCGTCCGGACCCGTCGGACACGGGCGGGATCGCGGGACGACGTCGCGTAGCGGGCGTACGAGGACTGCACGACGGTGGCCGCGACGCGGATCACCAGCCAGGCCGACGCCGCGATCAGAACCAGGGTCAGGACCTGGCCGATCCCCGCCCGGTGGTCCCGCACCACGTCGAGCCGGATCTGGTCGAAGCTGGCCCTCAGCAGCGCGGTGCAGAGCACCACTTGCAGGGGGGGCCGGCAGAGCCGGAGCAGGCCCCACAGCGGCGTCTCGTGGTGACGGCTGTCGGCGCGGCGCAGCAGCACATCGACCAGCCAGCCCATGACCAGCGTGATCAACAGGGATCCGCCCACCACCAGCAGCGGCGTCAGTACGTTCTCCATTCCCTCGTCCTCCAAGCGTCGGGGCACAGCTGGCAACATGGGCCTCATGAACATCATGCTTTTCCACTCGACCTTTGGTCTGCGGCCCGCTGTGCACGCGGCTGCCGACCGGCTGCGTGCGGCCGGGCACGAGGTGCGCGTGCCCGATCTCTTCGAGGGGCACACCTTTGACACCGTCGAGGAGGGAATGGCCTTCAAGGAGCAGGTGGGCAAGGACGAGCTGCTCAAGCGCGCCGTCCTGGCCGCCGCGCCCTACTCCGACCAGGGCCTCGTCTACGCGGGATTCTCCTTCGGGGCGTCGGTCGCGCAGACCCTCGCGCTCGGCGACGCGAACGCCCGCGGGCTGCTGCTGCTCCACGGCACGTCGGACATCGCCGAGAACGCCTCGGTGGACGAACTGCCCGTACAGCTGCATGTGGCCGACCCCGACCCGTTCGAGTCGCACGACTGGCTGACCAGCTGGTACCTCCAGATGCAGCGGACCGGCGCGGACGTCGAGGTCTACCGCTACCCGGGCGCCGGCCACCTCTTCACCGATCCGCAGCTGCCCGACTTCGACCAGGACGCGGCCGAGCTGGCCTGGAAGGTCTCGCTGGGCTTCCTCGCCACGCTGTAGTCACGGGACAGCGGCCACGGGAAAGGGCCGCGC
>NZ_JBHWZS010000299.1:0-10676 GCF_042728155.1 Streptomyces sp. NPDC060209 | reverse complement strand
GGCTTCGTCAGGGCAGCGGTACGAACGTCCTGATGGCCTCGGTCAGCCGCTGCGGCTGGTCCTCGGGGACGAGGGTGAAGCTGTCGGCGATCTCCACCAGTTCACCCTTGGGCAGCAGGTCCGCCAGCCGCCGGCCGTGGGCGGGCGGCATCACCTTGTCCTCGGCCGCCCAGACGACGAGCGCGGGACGGTCGAACGTACGCAGCGCGTCCGCCCATGCCAGGAGCTTGTCCCGGGGCGGCACCCCGAGCACGTACGCCCGCAGGTCCCTCCGGATCGCGGCCGAGGTCCACAACGGCCGGAACCAGTCGTCCATCACGTCGTGCGGGACCGGCCGCTTGCTCATCCACCCCCAGGTCACGGGCAGTCTCCGCATCGGCTTGAGCTTCAGCAGGGCGAAGGCGAGCCGCAGCCCACCGGGCGCCTTGGCCGCGGCGTACAGATTGCGACCGGGCAGGCCGGGCGGAAAGTTGTCGAACGCCTCGCAGGACGTGATCACCAGCCTGCCGATCCGCTGGTCCCTGCCCTCCGCGACGAGCGCCTGGGCCCCGCCCCAGTCGCTCATCACCAGGGTGACGTCGTGCAGGTCCAGCTTTTCCAGGAACTCCGCCACCAGGTGGGCGACTCCGAGGATCGTCAGATCGGCGTCCGGGCGCATCGGCCTGCGGTGTCCTCCCAGCGGCAGCGTGGGCACGACGCACCGGTATGCGGGGCTCAGCCCGGCGACGACATGACGCCAGAGCGAACCGTTCATCGCCACCCCGTGCAGCAGGACCACCACGGGCCCGTCGCCGCCCGTGTCCTCGTACTCCACCACTCCCGCGGAAAGCGTCACTTCGGTCATGGGGCCAACCTAGGGCGTCCTCCGACGGTGTGCGGCCCAACGGGGCGTCAGGGCTTGATAGCGTCGCCCGCACGACTACGGAAAGCTCCCCGCCGGGGTCGTCGCTCCGCCGGGCCGGGCCGCACCGACAGGGCGGCGAGAGGCGGCCGGTGCGCGTGACGGGGACGCACGTGGCACGGACGATGAGGGCCTACGCATGAGCCTCCCGCAGTTGCACTACACCTCCGTGACGTCCGGGGACGAGGTGCCCGTCGGCCGGTTCACCGCGGTGGACCCCGCGATAGCCGGGCCGGTGCGCGCGGAGGCCGCACCGCTTCTGGCGTACGACGCGCCGGAGGGCACTCCCGACCGGCTCACCGATGCCCGGCTCCGCGCGCTGCCCGTGGCGTTCGGCTTCGTCACGCTCTCCGACGGCAGCCATCTGCTCAGCCGTACGGTGCCCACGGGCGCGGGCGGATTCCACGCCCACGCCGTACACCTCCTGCCCGGTACGCCGATACCCGGCCGGGTGCTCCCCGTCGCGGCGTGGGGGGCCGCGGGGTGGCTCTCCGCGACCCCGGACCGCTTGCTGCCCGACCCCCTGACCTCGTTGTCCACCGCGCACGGCCCCTCGCGGGGGCTCACCCGGGAGGGCCTCGGCGACTTCGCGGTGTCCCGCAGTCCGTGGCTCGCCGCCGTGCTCAGCGATCTGCGCCGCGTGAGCGAGGACCCGTCCGCGCCACCGGTCGTGCTCGTGGAGCGTCAGAGTGCGGACGTGGCCCGCTGGGTCGCGCTGGCCACCGCCGTACTGCCCCGGGAGCATGCCGAGCGGCTGACCTTCACCACGTACACCCGGAATCCCGGGCGCGCCGCGCACCAGGTCATCGGCGTCCTTCCCGAGGACGCGCCCGACATCCTTGATCCGCGGTTCCGCGTGCACGCCGCATCCGGTCCGCGCCCCTCGGGGGCGGCGGACGACGCCTGGGCGGGGACCGCCGCCCGGATCTGGCGCAGCCGGGCCCCCGAGCTCTTCCGGGAGGCCGCTGAGCTGCCGGGCGAGCCCTTCGCCGCCGGGCCTCTCGCCGTCACCGCGCTCGGTGCCGGCATCGCGCTCGGGTCCGACGAGCGGGCCGCGGCCGCCGACTGGGCGGCCGAGCGGCCCTATGCGCTGGACGAGAAGCGCACCCGGCAGCTGACCGACGCCCTGACCGCGCCCGCCGACGACCGTACGGCCGCCGAGTGCGCCGCGGCGCTCCGTCTGCTGACGGCACTCGACGGCCGCTGTCCCGCCGCCGTCACCGCACCGCTGGCGGCACTGCTGGTGACGGAGGCGGTGCGGGGCGGCGACGTGGCCCTGGAGCCGCCCGCGCGTTCGGCGTTCGATGAGCCCGCAGGGGAGCGCGCGCTCGCGGCGCTGGTCGAGGAGCTCGGCGACGAGCTGCTGGCCGAGCTCGCCTCCGGGGTGCCCCGGGGCGTCGCACGGACCGTGCAGCTGCTGCGGATCGCACGGCTGCTCGGCGTCGACTGCGCGGAGCTGCTTCCCGACGTCGTGGGCCGGCTGGCCCGCGCGTTGCTCGACGACCCCGAGGCGGGCGCGTGCCGCGCGCTGCTGGATCTGCTGGACGAACAGTTCGACGTCCGTACGGCGCTCCTGGGTGAGCTGGACCGGCTCGCGCCGGACCACTCCGCGGACACGGAACGGCTGCTGATCCGGGTCGCCCTGCCGTTCACCGGGACGCAGGCCCTGCCGCATCTGCGGATGTGCGCCGAGGCACCCGGTGCGAAGGCGCGGGGCGCGGACCGGGTGGCGGTCCTGCACACGGTGCTGCGCGCGGCGGGCATGTCCCCGTTCGCCGAGCCGCTGGTGCTGCGGACCGCTGTCGGCCTCGTGTGGGGCGAGGACACCCCGACGGCGGGTGAGGCCCGGGCGCTGCTGGGCGAGACCACGTCCGACGCCCACCGGACGGCAGGCACCTGGTCGCACCTGGTCGACGCGGCGCTCGCCGCCCCTGTCGGCGACGAGGACGCCCCCGAGCTCGCCCACGAGCTGCTGCGCGGCTTCCCGCAGGAGCTCGGTGCCCGGGTACGCGCCTGCCTGATGCTGCTGGACTTCGCGCGCGAGCTGCGCTCGGGGACGGCGGAACCCGGCTGGACGGACCGTGCCCGGACGCTGCGCGGCCGCGCGGAGCCGGCCGGGCCCCTGGCCCTGGAGCACGCCTTCGGCGCCCTGGCGGAGCGGCTGCTCGCTCCCGACCGGCCCGGGGAGGAGCTGTACGCGTTCGTGCACAGCGGGGACGGGGACCTGATCGCGGCGTACGGCGGGGCCGCCCGCCGCGACGCGGTTCTGGCGCTGCTGCGCGCGGATCCCGCGTACGTGGCGGACTGCTTCACCGTGTGGAACGCCCATCCTCACGCGGGCGGCGACTGGACCCGGACCCGGACCGCCCTGCTGGATGAGGTGCTGCGCCCCGCGGTGCGCGCCCTGTCGCCCGAGGGCCTCGCGGCGGTGGAGCAGGCCGTGGAGCGCGAGGGAAACAGCCGCACCCTCGAGGCGTTCCGCGCCTGGAACCGGCCGTCCCGATCGCTGGGGCGCCTCGGCAGACGCATCGCTGGGCGGGTGCGCAGGGGGTGACGAGGTCGTCGAGCGGGCCGCGCGGCAGGTACCGTAAGAAGTTCTGATCTCGTGTGCCTCCTGGCGGGCTGCGTGACACCCCAGGAGGAGACGGCATGACGACGAACCGCGGACGCAAGGACGTGATCCGGGACCGGATGGCCGGCACCGGCGAGTCGTACAACGTCGCCGCGCGGAATCTGAAGGCGATGAAGGACATGGGCGCCACCCGTGACGCCGTGCTCGTCCAGAGGTGGCGGCCCGCGGAGTCGCTGGACGTGCCGTGTCCGTGCGGCGGTACGTGTGAGCCGGGCGAGACGTGCGACCGCTGTCACGCCCGGCACCGGCATGTGAAGCGCTACCCGGGCAGCGTCACGGACGTGGAGGTCTGGGCCGACCGCTACGAGTGCATGGGCTGCTCGTCCTCGTACACGCTGACCGTTCACCTGGCGGGGCGCCCGTGGGGCGTGGCCGAGACCGTGGTGCAGGGCGGTTCGGCCGAGGAGATCGTGCGGGCCCGGGTGTTCCCCGGGGTGGTGCACCCGTTGCTGCGGGCCGAGGTGACCTCGGAGTCCGGGTCCGACGAGGACTAGGGTTCGTCCGGACCACGCCGGACGAACCACGATGAAGGCGGAACAGGTGGCGGACGGAAGCGGGAGCGGCTCAGCGGTCCGCGACAGCGGCTCCCGTGCGCCGACGCCGGGAACGGCCGGGCCGGCCTCGCTCAGCACACAGGCACGTGAAGCCGTCCTGCAGCGCGTCGTCGACAGGCGCTACGCGCAGGGCACCCGCCTCGTCGAGCGGGAGGTCGCCGAGGAGCTCAGCATGTCCCGCGTGCCTGTACGCGAGGCGCTGCGTGCGCTGGTCGCGGAAGGCCTGCTGGAGCTGCTCCCCCACAGCGGCGTCCGCGTGCGACGCCTCGAATACACCGATGTCGAGCACCTGTACGAGGTCTGGGAGCCCTTGGCGGTCCAGGCGTCACGGCTCGCGGCGCGCGCCGTGGCAACGGGCGACACCGACTCGCTGGCCGGGCTGGAAGCAACCCTCCGCCAGGCCGAGGCTGCCGCCGCGTCGGACGAGGGGACGCGCGAGGTGGCCGCGCACACGGCCTTCCACGAGGGGGTCGTGGCGATGGCGGGCAACCCCCTGCTCGCACGCACCATGGAGCAGCTGAGCTGGCAGCTCCGGCTGCTGTTCGGCATGCGCGAGGAGCCCGCGCACATGCGCGCACAGCACGCGGAGATGTACCGGCACATCTCCGCCGGCGACGTGGAGGCCGCCGCCGCCAGCACACTGCTGCACGTGCGCGACAGCAGGGCCGTCGCCCTGCGCTCGCTGTTCGGCGACGCCTGACGCACCTTGTATACCAAGACTGGAACGTAGGCACTTCACCCAGGGACACAACCGGTCACCAGCCCGCATTTCAGCTGTTCACCGACATGATCCTTGCTCGCCGCCTCGCGCTTGGTATACAAACTGGGGTAGCCATCGACCCACTCCCCCCAAGGAGCTCTCATGTGCGTCGAAGCCCTCCCCCCGCCTTCCGCCAGGCTGACCCGCCGTGGCGTTCTCGCCGGTGCCGCGGCCCTCGCCGGGACCATGGCCGCGGCGGCTCCTGCGGCGGCCGCTGCCGCGGACCGTGACGCGGCGTCACCCGCCGCCCGGAACGCCTCCGGCGCGACGCGAGGCGGCAGCCTCGTCATCCGGGGCGGCACCCTCCTCGATCCGGCAACCGGCGAGGTCACCGAGAACGCCGTCGTCGTCATCCGGGACGGGACGGTGAGCGCGGCCGGCTCGCCGGGCAGCGTCACCGTGCCGAGCGACGCCGACGTCCTGGAGGCGCACGGCCGCTGGGTCCTGCCGGGCCTGGTCGACGCGCACATCCACCTGAGTACGGCCGCCGAGGCCCGTGACGCCGTCCGCCAGGGTGCGACCAGTGCGCGCAGCGGATCGACGTCGTTCTACCAGGACATCGCCGTCCGCGAACTCGCCAGGCACAGCCCGGATCTCGCGCCCAGGCTGACCGCCGCGGGCATCTTCGTCACCCCGGACCTCGGCGAGACCGTGCTCGCCGATCCCGACCTCACCCCGCTCGCCCGCCTCAAGGACGGCGTCCGCTCGGCCGAGGCGCTGCGCCGAGTGGTGGAGGTGAACGTCGCCCGCGGTGCGGACGTGATCAAGACACGGGTCAACGAACGCGCCGGGCTGCCCGAACAGGATCCGCTCGCCCAGGTGTACTCGCACGAGCAGCTCTCCGAGATCGTCGCCGCGGCCGGGCGGCGGGGCAAGGGCGTCCTCTGCCACAGCTACAGCGAACAGGGCTGCCACGACGCCGTCACCGCCGGAATCCGCTCCCTGGAGCACGGCGCGTTCGTCGGGGAGCGCACCCTGGTCGAGATGCGCCGCAGGGGTACGTACTTCACACCCACCCTCACCGCCATCGCCGGCCTGGCGCAGTCCACGGACCCGGTCCTCGCCGAGCGGGGGCGCACCTACCTCCCCGTCCTGGAACGGGCGGTCCTCGCCGCACACGAACTCGGCGTCCCGCTCGCCGCCGGCACCGATTCGTCCGGCGGCAAGGTGCGCCCGATCGGCCGGGAGGTGGAGCTGATGCGCGCGGCCGGGCTGCCCGCACTCGACGCGATCCGCACCGCCACGACGGGCGCTGCCCGCCTCCTCGGACTGGAGCGCGGCGTGGGCCGCCTCGCGCGCGGTTTCGCGGGCGACGCCATCCTCCTGGACGGCGACCCGCTGGCCGACGTCGCCGTACTCACGCGCCCGGTACGGGTGGTCCGGGCGGGCGTCGCACTCTGACCCGGCGGGGCCGCCCGCCCTTCAGCCCTCTCCTCGTCCCCCACCGCGCCGACCCGCAGCAGGAGTCCCCCATGCAGCCGTCCTCGCCCACTCCCGGCACGTTCTCCCGTCGCATGATGCTGGCCGGAGCCGCCGCCCTCGCCGGTACCACGGCCACCACGACGGCGGCCGGCGCCGCCCCGGCCGAAGCCGCACCGTCCGGTGCCGCACAGAGCGGCAGCAGGACCGTCGTCTTCCGCGACGTACGCCCGCTCGGCGCTCCGGAGCCCACGGACCTCGTGGTCGTCGACGGCCGCGTCTCGCACGGCCCGGCGCCTCGCGGCACGAAGGTCGTCGACGGTGGCGGCCGGATCGCACTGCCGTCCCTCGTGGACGCGCACATCCACCCCGACAAGACGACCTGGGGCGGATCCTGGGTGTCCCGTCGGCCGGCGAGCGGCATCGCCGACTACGTCGCCCAGGATGTGGACCTGTTCCACAGCCAGCGCCGGTCCGTCGCGGAACGTGCGTACGGCCTGATGACCCACGCCGTCACCCGCGGCACGCGGGCGATGCGCGCCCACGCCGATGTGGCCCCCGCCTACGACCTGGCCGGGGTCGAGGGACTGGCGGAGGCCCGCGAGCGGCTCCGTCACGCCCTGGACGTCCAGATCGTGGCCTTTCCGCAGCACGGGGTCATCCGCACGCCGGGCACGGCGGAGCTGCTGGAGGAGGCGGCGCGCACCGGCGCCGTCGACATGATCGGCGGCATCGACCCCAGTGGTTTCGACCAGGCCCTGGACGAGCAGCTCGACCTCGTCTTCGGCATCGCGGACCGTCACGGCATCGGCGTGGACATCCACCTGCACGACCGGGGGGCGAAGGGGATCGAGGCCCTGCGCGGCATCATCGACCGCACGCGCGCCCTGTCCCTCACCGGCAAGGTCACCGTCAGCCACGTCTTCTGCCTGCCCGGCCTGACGGACGGCGAACTGGGCTCCATCGCCGCCGAACTGGGTGATCTGGACATCGCGCTCACCACGGTGGCGCCGTCCGACTCCCTGGTCCTGCCGATCGCACGGCTGCGCGAGCACGGAGTGCGGGTCGGGCTCGGCTCCGACGGCGTGCGCGACTCCTGGAGCCCCTTCGGCAACGCCGACATGCTGCACCGCGCACACCTGCTCGGATGGGTCACGGACGTACGCCTCGACGAGGAACTGACGGACTGTTACCGCGTCGCGGCCCACGGGGGCGCGGACGTCATGGGCCTCGCGCACGCGGACCTCGAGCCGGGCGCCCCCGCCGACTTCGTCCTCCTGCGGGGCGAGTGCCTGCCTCAGGTCATCGTGGACATGCCCCGCCGGGACATGGTCGTGCACGGCGGAGTCGTCGTCGCGCGCGACGGAGAGTTCCTGGGCCGGGGCGCGCCGTCGGGCAGGTAGCGTCCGCCCGCCCCCTCCCCTCACGATCACGTCGCCTCCGGTCGAGACCGAGCCCGCAGATGGCCCTCCAGCCGCAATGGAGGGCCATCGCCCGTTCCTGGATGCCGTCGGCACGGCGACGCGGACTTCCCGCCGGCCGAGGACCACAATCCGGAAGTGGCGTGCGTCACAGAAATCACCTGACCGATCGGTCAGCTACGGTGGGCGCATGCCACGTCCGCCTTCCGCGATGCGTCGTCAGATTCTCGATTCCGCACTGCGTCTCTTCGCCGAACACGGTTTCAAGGGGACCTCCCTGCACGACATCGCAGTCGGGGCCCACTGCTCCAAGGCGTCCCTGCTGTACCACTTCGCCGGCAAGGACGCGATCCTCACCGAGCTGCTGACACCGCCCGCCGAGAGCCTCTCCGCCATGAGCGACGAGCTGGCCTCACTGGAAGGTGACCAGGCCGTCGAGTCGGCCGTGACGGACTACGTCGGCCTCGCGATGCGCTTCCACCTGGAAGTGAAGATCATCTTTGCCGAGCTGCCCGACATGCTCGGCCATCCGGTACTGGCCGTCATCCCCCGCGCGGTCGACCAGCTCGCGGATGCGCTGGCCGGCCGTTCACGGGAACCGCGTGCGCGCGTCATGGCGCAGATGGTGATCGGCGGCGTGGCCGTCACGGTCGCTGCCGACGTGGACGTCGAACCCGACACGATGCGTACCGAATTGGTCCAGGGAGCGCTGAGAACCCTCGGGCATCCGACCGGCTGACAGAAGTCGTCCAGATCGAAGAGAAAGACGTCTCTTTCGCATGGCAATCCTGCTGTACCGGCTCGGCCGGCTGTCCTTCCGCCGCCGAGGGCGTGTCCTCGCCCTCTGGCTTCTGCTGCTCGCATTGCTCGGAGGAGGCGCCGCAGCCTTCAGCGGGCCCACCACCAGCAAGTTCTCGATCCCGGGCACCGAGTCACAGAAGGCCCTGGACTCGCTCGCCCGGGAATTCCCGCAGGCAGGCGGCGCGACCGGGACCATAGTCGTCGCGGCGCCCGAGGGCGGGAAGCTCACGCCCTCGGGCGTGGCTCCCGTGACCGAGGAGGCCGCGAAGGTCCCCGGTGTCCTCGCGGCCGTCGACCCCTTCGTGTCCAAGGCCGTCTCGCAGGACGGCCGCTACGCCCTGATCCAGGTGCAGTTCGAGTCGGGTGTCGACGGCATCACCGACACGCAGCGGGAGGCGTTCTCGGAGGCGGGCGCGTCCGTCGCGGACCTGCGCGTCGAACACGGCGGCGAGATCATGCGGGGCGTCCCGGAGATCGGTTCGACCGAGATCATCGGTGTCGCGGTCGCCGCCCTCGTGCTGGTCCTCACCTTCGGCTCCCTGGTGGCGGCGGGCATGACCCTGCTGAACGCCCTGGTCGGCGTGGCGGCCGGCATGGCCGGACTGTTCGCCCTGAGCAGCACCGTGGAGCTGACCAGCACCGCGCCGATCCTGGCGCTCATGCTGGGCCTGGCCGTCGGCATCGACTACGCCCTGTTCATCACGTCCCGCTACCGCCACTACCTCTCGGAAGGCATGGACGGGGAGGAAGCGGCCGGCCGGGCGGCCGGGACCGCCGGTTCGGCCGTCGTCTTCGCGGGCGCCACCGTCGTCATCGCGCTGGCAGGACTCGCCGTCGCCGGTGTGCCCTTCCTGACGGTCATGGGCCTGGCCGCCGCGGCCACGGTCGCTCTCGCCGTGCTGGTGTCCCTCACCCTGCTGCCGGCCGTCCTCGGCTTCGCGGGCACCCGCGTCCTGCCCCGGAAGCACAGGACACGGGACCGGACGCCCGTCTCCGCTCCCGTGGAGGCCGAAGCCGGCTTCGGCTTCCGCTGGGGCCGGATCGTGGCGCGGCTGCGCGTCCCCGTCCTCGTCCTCGGAGTGATCGGCCTCGGCGCTCTCGCGCTGCCCGTTCAGGACATGCGTCTGGCACTGCCCGACGCGAGCACCGAGGCGGTCGGGTCGCCCAACCGCGAGGCCTACGACCTGACCACCGAGGGGTTCGGCGAGGGCTTCAACGGCCGCCTGGTCGCCGTCGTCTCCGGCGACACCGCGCAGGCGACCGGTGCGGCGGCCAAGGAGACCGCCGCGCTCGTCATGGAGACCGACGGGGTGCTGGCCGTCGCCGCCCCGCAGATGAACGAGAAGGGCACCACCGCCCTCCTGGCCGTGATCCCCGACACCGGCCCCACCGCCGCCACGACCGAGGACACCGTCAACGAGATCCGTGACCGGGTGGCGGACGTCGAGGGCGCCACAGTCTCGCTGACCGGTGCCACCGCGGTCGGCATCGACGTCTCCGAGAAGCTCGCCGCCGCGCTGCCGGTCTATCTCCTGCTGGTGGTCGGCCTGTCGGTCCTGCTGCTGATGCTCGTCTTCAGGTCGATCCTCGTGCCGGTCAAGGCGGCGCTGGGCTTCCTGCTGACCATCGGCGCGACCTTCGGGATCACCGTCGCCATCTTCCAGGAGGGTCATCTGGCGGAACTGGTCGGCCTCGACACGTCCGGGCCGCTGGTCAGCTTCCTGCCCATCCTGCTGATCGGCATCCTCTTCGGGCTGGCCATGGACTACGAGGTCTTCCTCGTCTCCCGGATGCGGGAGGACTTCGTCCACGGCGCCGACGCCCGGGAGTCCGTCATCAGCGGTGTCGGCCACAACGCACGCGTGGTCACGGCAGCGGCGGTGATCATGACCGCCGTCTTCGGCGGATTCGTGTTCATGCCCGACCCGATCATCAAGTCCATCGGGTTCGCCCTGGCGATCGGCGTACTCATCGACGCCTTCGTCGTCCGTATGGCTCTCGTGCCGGCGGTCATGCACCTTCTGGGACGCGCCGCCTGGTGGCTGCCCCGGCCGGTGGACCGGGTCCTGCCCGACCTCGACATCGAGGGCGAGCGCCTGCACCGCGAGATCCCGGTGCAGCCTCAGCCGGTGGAGCTCGTGAAGACGTGAGCACGCCGGTGCCCCCGCCCCCTCGAACACGCCGAGGG
>NZ_JBHWZS010000298.1:0-10694 GCF_042728155.1 Streptomyces sp. NPDC060209 | reverse complement strand
CCCACAGCGGGTGCCGCCCTCTTCTGCGTTCGGACTTCGACGAGGGCACACAGCGTCAGACCTGGTCGGTCGGCCGTACGAGGAGTTCGTTGACAGCCACATGGCGTGGACGGGTGACGACGTAGGTGACGGCGTCCGCGACGTCCTCGGGCCGGAGGGTCTCCAAGGCGGCGTACCAGGCCTCGTTGTGCTCGCGGACGCCGTCGCGGATGTGGTCCGTGAGTTCGGTGGCGACGGCTCCGGGTTCGACGGAACTGACGCGGACGTGCTGGGCTGCGAGTTCCTGGCGCAGCGCCTCGCTGAAGGCGGTGACGGCGAACTTGGTGGCGCTGTACACGGCGGCGCCGCCGATGGCCTGCCGCCCGGCGACGGAGCTGATGTTGACCAGGTCGGCCACCCCGCGCCCCTGATCCCGGGCCGCGGCGACCAGGTGCGGCAGCGCGGCGTGCGTCAGGTTCAACAGGGCGGAGACGTTCAGGTCGACGTTGCGCTGCCATTCCCCCGTCGGCGCATCAAGAGCCGGACCGACGAGCATGATGCCCGCCGCGTTGACCAGGATGTCCAGGCGTCCCGTCTTCATCAGGACGCGGTCGACGAGCGAGCCGGCCTCGCCGTCGGCGGTGATGTCGGCCGGGAAGACATGCGCGGTACCACCTGACGCGCGGATATCGGCGTACACGGCTTCCAGACGGTCCTTGCGGCGGGCGGTGACGACGACGGTCGCTCCTTGGGCGGCCAGGGAGCGGGCGGTGGCCTCGCCGATTCCGCTGCTGGCCCCGGTGACCAGGGCGACGGTGCCGGCCAGGCGTACGGCGGGAGTGTTCACGACGGTTCCCCTCGGGTTCAATGGAAAACGAACTGGTTCGTTCTTCATATCGACCGTAGCCCCCGTCCCGCCATCACGCAAACGAACCAGTTCGTTTAGTCTGGTGCCATGGACAAGGCACAGGCGAGCAGACGACGTCTGCTGGAGGCGGGCGCGGCCGAATTCGCCGCGCACGGGATCGCGGGCGGGCGCGTGGACCGGATCTCGGTCCAGGCGAAGGTCAGCAAGGCCCAGATGTACGCCTACTACGGCAGTAAAGAGGGCCTGTTCGACGCCGTTCTCGCCGACCAGGTCGAGGGCATCCTCGACGCCGCACCGCTGACCGCCGACGACCTGCCCGGTTACGCCGTCCGCCTCTACGAGGCATACCTCGCCTACCCGCAGCTCGTACGCCTGGCCGGCTGGGCGCGTCTGGAACGCACCCCCGTCGGGCATCTCTTCGCCGAGGCCGACGAGACCCCGAAGCTCCGGGCCATCGCGGAAGCGCAGGAGGCGGGCCTCGTCGATCCGTCCCTGCCGCCCGCCGATGTGCACGCCATGGTCATCGCGATGGCGATGACCTGGTCACCGGGCAGCCTCACGTACACGGCCACGGCTGCCGACCCCGCCGCCGACCACGCCCGGCGCCGTACCAGCCTCGCCGCCGCCGTGCGCCGCGCCTTCACTCCCTGACGAGCTCTCCGAAGGAGCTCGCGGAACGAGCGCGCGGACGGGCTCTCGGAACGGGCTCCGCAACGGAACTCCGGGCGCCGACGTGCCTCAGCCGATGTCGAGGCTGCGCAGGACCAGCCCCGTGGCCGGTTTGGGGCCGAACGAGGTCGACTTGCGGGGCATCGTGACACCCTGTCTGGCCAGGTCCCGGACCACGTCCTCGCGCACCGGGTGCATCAGTACGGCCGTGGCGCCGCGCCGTTCCGCCTGCTCGACCGCCGCCGCCGCCTCGTGGATATAGGTGATGTGCTCCGGGGCGTCGGGGATCCGCCACACGTCGTCCAGGAGCGTGGAGTGCAGCACGGTCGCGTCAAGCGCGCGCCAGGCCGCCGGCCTGTCTGCACGGACCGTGCGGGTGAGCAATCGCGCGTCCGGCCGGTCGATCAGATGGAAACGGCCGTCGCCCGCGAGAAGGAAGGCGTTGCCCTCCGCGGCGGCGCCCGCGAGTGCGTCGAGTGCCCTGGGCAGCGGCCCCTCGACGGACCGGACGCGGAAGAGGCCGTCGAGGGCGTGGAGCGCGTCGGTGACCGGAAGGCGGTGCAGCAGCCGGTGGATGGCGCGCACCCGCAGCGGATACCGGGCCGTGTCGACGAGCAGGACGAGACCGAAGTCCCAGGGGCCGGGGGCGGACTGCTCCTGCTGCAGCCGCAGGTAGGTGGCCCAGCGGTGGTGACCGTCGGCGATCAGTGCCTGGCGGTGGGACAGATCGGACTCGATCTCCGCCCGCTCCGCAGGATCGGTGACGGCCCACAGACGGTGGCCGAAACCGTCCTCGGTCGTCGTGGTGAGGAGCGGGAGTCGCTCCACCACCCGCTCGATGACGGCCGTCGCGCCGCTCGGCCCGCCGTCACCCGCGTAGCTGAGGAGTAGGGGCTCGAGATGGGCGGCCGCGGTGCGCATCAGATCGGCGCGGTCCTCCACGACATCGGCCATGACGTCCTCGTGCGGCAGCACGACACCCTCCGACGCGGGGGAGAGCGCCAGGGCCCCGATCACGCCGCGCTGGAGGAGGTCACCGGCCCGCTGTTCGTACACGTAGAGCACGGGCACCGGGTCCGGGGCGAGGACACCCTCCGCGCGCCAGCGTTTCAGGGTGTCGGCGGCCTGGCGGTGGCGCGCGGCGGCCGTGCCGGCCTGCGGAAGGATCAGCCGCACGATGTTGTGCGGGTCCGCGGACTCCAGGTGGTGCAGACCGTCGGGCCGTACGACGACGTCGTACGGCGGCGAGGTCACCGCCGCCAGGCTGCCGACCTGTTCGGGGACGTACCGCAGTCCGCGGAAGGGAATCAGCCGCAGCCCCTGGCCGACGGCGGGCCCGGATGTGTTCATTCGGGCATCGTATGTGCGCTTCCGCGATGCGCGATGATCGGGGGAGAGGCATGGAAAGAGGAGCAAAGGCATATGAGTCAGCAGTACAGGTCCCGGCCGCTCGGGAGCAGCGTGGCGCTGAACGAGGCGTACGACACGGCCCTGCTCGATCTCGACGGGGTGGTGTACGCGGGCGGGCATGCGATCGTCCACGCCGTCGAATCGCTCGGGAGCGCCCGCGAGGGTGGCATGCATCTGGCGTACGTGACGAACAACGCGCTGCGGACGCCGGACGCGGTGGCCGAGCACCTGACGGAGCTCGGGGTGCCGGCCGATCCTGCTGATGTGATCACCTCGGCGCAGGCGGTGGCCCGGCTGATGGCCGATCAGCTGCCCTCCGGGGCCAGGGTGCTCGTGGTCGGCGGCGAGGGGCTGCGGGTCGCGCTGCGCGAGCGCGGCCTGGTGCCGGTGGAATCGGCGGACGACGATCCGGTCGCCGTGGCGCAGGGGTTCGGCGGGCCCGACCTCCCGTGGGGCCGGTTCGCCGAGGCCGCGTACGCGATCTCGCGTGGAGCGGTGTGGTTCGCGTCGAACACCGATCTGACGATCCCGGGAGCCCGGGGTATCGCCCCGGGCAACGGTGCGGCGGTGGAGGTCGTGCGGATCGCGACCGGGGCCGAGCCGCAGGTCGCGGGCAAGCCGCTGCCGCCGATGCACCGCGAGACCGTGATCCGGACGGGGGCGAAGCGGCCGCTGGTCGTCGGGGACCGGCTGGACACGGACATCGAGGGCGCTTTCAACGGCGGCGTGGACTCCCTGCTCGTCCTCACCGGCGTGACCGACGCGGCGCAGCTGATCGCGGCCGAACCCAAGTACCGCCCGACCTACGTGGACCGGGACCTGCGGGGACTGCTAACCGGTCAGCCCGAGGTGTCGGAGGAGGGCGGCGCGTTCCGCTGCGGCGGCTGGACTGCCACGGTGCGTGGTGAAGCACTCGTGCTGGACGGCGAGGGCGACGCGATCGACGGGCTGCGGGCCCTGTGCGGTGCGGCGTGGACGCACGCCGGGGAGGGCTCGTGCGGGCTGGACGCGGGGAAGGCCGTGGCCGGACTGGACCTGTAGGCGCCGGGCCTGGGGCCTCTCGGCCGGTCCGGCGTCCGGTCGGGACGAAAGACCTGGTGCGGTACAGGGGAGTTGAGAAGATTAGAGGATAGGCTAACCTAACCAGGTGTTGGTCGAGAGTCCCCCTGAATCGAGTTCCGGCCCCCCAGCCACGGAAGCGCGCGCCGGGCGCCACGCGGTGAGAGCCGCGGGCCTGCTGGTCGCCGTGGGTGTGCTGGTGCTGGTGTGCCTCGCGAGTGTCGCGATCGGTGCCAAGGCCCTGCCCCTCTCCGAGGTGTGGCACGGCCTGTTCCACTACTCGGGCACCAACGGTGACGTCCTCGTGCGGGATGTGCGGGTCCCGCGCACCGTGCTGGGGCTGATCGTCGGGGCGGCCCTGGGGCTGGCGGGCGCGGTGATGCAGGCGCTGACCCGCAACCCGCTCGCCGAGCCCGGTCTGCTGGGTGTCAACGCGGGCGCGGCGGCGGCCGTCGTCTCGGCCATCACCTTCTTCGGTGTCACCTCGCTGACCGGATACGTCTGGTTCGCCTTCGGCGGCGCCGCGATCGTGTCCGTGGCGGTGTATCTGCTCGGCGGGAGCCGGTCCGCGAACCCCGTACGGCTGGCACTCGCCGGTACGGCGGTCACCGCGGCGCTGTTCGGCTACGTCAACGCCGTACAGCTGCTGGACTCGGCGGCGCTGGACCGGCTGCGCTTCTGGACCGTGGGATCACTGGCCTCCGCGAACCCGGAGACCGTCGGCAAGGTATGGCCGTTCATCGCGCTCGGTGTGCTGCTGGCCCTTTTCATCGCCCGGCCGCTCAACGCGCTGGAGATGGGCGACGACACGGCCAGGGCGCTCGGCGCGCATCTGACCCGTACCCGCGTCCTCGCGATGGTGGCCGTCACCCTGCTCTGCGGGGCGGCCACCGCCGCCTGCGGGCCGATCGTCTTCATCGGACTGATGATCCCGCACCTGGTCCGCACGATCACGGGCCCGGACATGCGGTGGATCCTGCCGTACGCGGCCGTGCTCGCGCCCGTGCTGCTGCTCGGCGCCGACGTGGTGGGCAGGGTCATCGCCCGCCCCTCCGAGTTGCAGGTCGGCATCGTCACAGCGCTGCTGGGCGGGCCCGTGTTCATCCATCTCGTACGTCGTAAGAGGATGGCCCAGCTGTGAAGGCCACGCAGGACACCACGAAGACGGTCCACGCCGTGCGGACGGCCGGCGGGCTCTCGTTCAGGGTGGACGCGCGGGCGCTCACCGTGATCGCCGTGCTCGTCGCGGCGGCGGCCTTCGCCGCCGTGGTGCTGATCGGCAGCGGCGACTACCCCATGTCACCCGGTCAGGTCGTCACCACGCTGTTCGGCGACGGAACGTTCCAGCAGGAGTTCATCGTCACCGAACTGCGGCTGCCCAGGGTCCTGGTCGGGCTGCTGGTCGGCGCCGCGCTCGGGGTCGGCGGCGCGGTCTTCCAGAGCGTCTCCCGCAACCCACTCGGCAGCCCCGACGTCCTCGGCTTCGGCCAGGGCTCCGCGGTCGGCGCCCTCGTCGTGATCGTGCTCTTCCACGGTGGACCCACCGGGGTCGCGGCGGGCGCCGTCGTGGGTGGCCTGCTCACCGGCGTCGCCGTCTATCTGCTGGCCTGGAAGCGCGGTGTGCACGGTTACCGGCTCGTCCTCGTCGGCATCGGCGCCGCCGCGATGCTCACCGCGGCGACCCACTATCTGATCACCAAGGCCAACCTCGTCGACGCCACCCGCGCCGTCGTCTGGATGACCGGCTCGCTGGACGGCCGGGACTGGGCCCAGGTCTGGCCGCTGCTCGCGGTCTGCTGCGTCCTGATCCCCCTGGTCCTCGGCCACGGGCGGGCGCTGCGCATGATCGAGATGGGTGACGACGCCGCCCACGCCCTGGGTGTACGGGTGGAACGCACCCGGCTCGTCCTGCTGAGCTGCGCGGTGCTGCTCGTCGCCGTGGCCACCGCCGCCGCCGGGCCCATCGTCTTCGTCTCGCTCAGCGCCCCCCAGGTCGCCCGCCGGCTCACCCGCGCACCCGGCCCCAACCTGGCGGCCGCGGCAGCCACGGGCGCGGCCCTGCTGCTCGTCGCCGACTGGACCGCCATGAACGCCTTCGGGGACCGTCAGCTCCCGGTGGGTGTCGTCACCGGTGTGCTCGGCGGCTGCTACCTGCTGTGGCTCCTCGTGTCCGAGCGCAGGGCGGGACGCATATGAGGCCGGGCACCCCGGACACCTCGCAGACCATCCCCACAGACTCCGGGAGTACGACCATGCAGCGCCTCACCGCGGACTCGGTGACCCTCGGCTACGACCAGCGGACCATTGCCGAGAACCTCTCGGTCGAGATCCCCGACAACTCCTTCACGGTCATCGTCGGCCCCAACGCCTGCGGCAAGTCGACCCTGCTGCGCGCCCTCTCCCGGATGCTGAAGCCGAGCGGCGGAGACGTCCTGCTGGACGGGCAGTCCATCCACCGGATGCCCGCGAAGAAGGTCGCCAGGACGCTGGGCCTGCTGCCCCAGTCCTCCATAGCCCCGGACGGCATCACCGTCGCCGACCTCGTCTCGCGTGGCCGCTACCCCCACCAGGGGCTGCTGCGCCAGTGGTCGCCCGAGGACGAGCGGATCGTGAAGGAGTCCATGGAGTCGACCGGCGTCGGAGAGCTCGCCGACCGCTACGTCGACGAACTGTCCGGCGGCCAGCGCCAGCGGGTCTGGATCGCCATGGCCCTCGCGCAGCAGACCCCGCTGCTGCTGCTCGACGAGCCGACGACGTATCTCGACATCCAGCACCAGATCGACGTACTCGACCTCTGCGCGGAACTGCACGAGACACAGGGCCGGACGCTGGTCGCCGTGCTCCACGACCTCAATCACGCCGCCCGGTACGCCACTCACCTGATCGCCATGCGTGAGGGCACGATCGTCGCCGAGGGCGCGCCCGGCGACGTCGTCACCGCGCAGCTCGTGGAAGAGGTCTTCGGGATGCGGTGCCAGGTCATCGACGATCCCGAGACGGGAACGCCGCTCGTCGTCCCCGCCGCCCGCAAGAAGCGCACCGCGGCCTCCGTCTGAGGCCGCCGCCCGTCACAGCAGGGACTTGAGCTTCAGCAGGTCGCGGAAGCCCGCCTCCAGCCGCACCCGGCCCGATGCCCAGGCCTTCGCGAAGTTCAGCTCGCCGTCGACCATGGCCACCAGGTCGTCGCCGGTCATCGCGAGCCGGATCTCGGCCTTCTCCCGGGGCGGGCCGTCGTGAGTGTCCAGCACCTTGATCCGGCCGTTCGCCAGCCGGCCGGTGAAGGTCGCGTCGAGATCCCTGATGTGGCAGCTCAGCGAGCGGTCGAGGTCGGCGGCGCCGCGTACGTCGCCGTCGGCCCCCGCCAGATTGCCGGAAAGTGTGTCGAGTGCGCTGCGGCACTCCGCCATGGTCGCCATCGTCACCGACGGTACACCGGCCCTTCGGGGTAGCGTTCCCGCATGAGCGACTGGATGCCGGGGCCGGACACGGAGCAGCGGGGCGAGGCGGACGAAGCAGCCGCGGTAGCGCCCGCCGCGCCTCCCGCGCCCTCCTTCGACCCCGCACCGCCCGCGCCGCTCGGTGTCGCCCGCACCCCCACGGGCCACACCGGTGTCGACGCGCGGCTGGAGCGGCTGGCCGACGCGGACCACCTCGCGGCGGACGGTCACACCGAGGTGTACGAGGATGTACACCGTGGGCTGCGCGACGAACTGACCGCGTTGGACGCACGGCCCGCACCCGCACCGACGCCCGCGCACGACAACAGGAGCTGAACCGAACGTGGCAGGAGTGGCACGTCGCCGCCTCGACGCCGAGCTGGTACGCCGCAAGCTCGCCCGCTCGCGTGAGCACGCGAGCCAGCTGATCGCAGCGGGGCGGGTGACGGTCGGCGGGAACACCGCGACCAAGCCCGCCACCCAGGTCGAGACCAGCGCCGCCGTCGTCGTCGTCAAGGACGACAGCGACCCCGAGTACGTCTCGCGCGGCGGGCACAAACTCGCGGGCGCCCTCGCCGCCTTCGTGCCCCTGGGGCTGAAGGTCGAGGGACGGCGGGCCCTGGACGCCGGGGCCTCGACCGGTGGCTTCACCGATGTGCTGCTGCGGGCCGGCGCCGACCACGTCGTGGCCGTGGACGTCGGCTACGGGCAGCTCGCCTGGTCCCTGCAGTCCGATGAACGCGTCACCGTCAAGGACCGTACCAACGTACGTGAGCTGACGGTGGAGCAGATCGACGGTGAGGCGGTGGATCTGGTGGTGGGCGACCTGTCCTTCATCCCGCTCGGCCTGGTGCTGCCCGCCCTCGCGCGCTGCGCCGCCCCCGACGCCGACCTGGTGCTCATGGTCAAGCCGCAGTTCGAGGTGGGCAAGGAGCGCCTCGGCAGCGGCGGTGTGGTCCGCAGCCCCGAGCTGCGGGCCGAAGCCGTACGGGAAGTGGCGCGCCGGGCCGGTCTGCTGGGCCTCGGCGTCCAGGGTGTGACGGCGAGCCCGCTGCCGGGCCCGTCGGGAAATGTCGAGTACTTTCTGTGGCTGCGGGCCGGCGCACCTGAGCTGGACCCCGCGGATGTCGACCGTGCAGTGGCGGAGGGGCCCCGTTGACGACGCATGCGGCACAAACCGGGAACGCGGAACGCACCGTCTTCCTGCTGGCGCACACCGGCCGCCCGGCCGCGATCCGCAGCGCCGAGCTGGTCGTGCAGGGCCTGCTGCGGAACGGCCTGGGCGTACGGGTGCTGGCCGTGGAGGCACAGGACCTGCCGCTGCCGCCGTCCGTCGAGACGGTCACCGACGCGACGCCCGCGGCCGTGGACGGCTGCGAACTGCTGATCGTGCTCGGCGGGGACGGGACGCTGCTGCGCGGAGCCGAGATCTCCCGTGCCTCCGGCGTACCGATGCTAGGCGTCAACCTCGGACGTGTGGGCTTCCTCGCCGAGGCCGAGCGTGACGACCTGGACAAGGTCGTCGACCGGGTCGTCACCCGGGCGTACCAGGTCGAGGAGCGGATGACGCTCGACGTCGTCGTGCACGCCAACGGTGACATCGTGCACACGGACTGGGCGCTGAACGAGGCCGCCGTCCAGAAGGTCTCGCCGGAGCGGATGCTCGAGGTCGTCCTGGAGATCGACGGCCGCCCCGTGACCGGGTTCGGATGTGACGGGATCGTCTGCGCCACCCCGACCGGTTCGACGGCGTACGCCTTCTCGGCGGGCGGCCCCGTCGTCTGGCCGGAGGTCGAGGCGCTGCTCATGGTGCCGATCAGCGCCCACGCGCTGTTCGCGAAGCCGCTCGTGACCTCGCCCGACTCGGTGCTGGCCGTCGAGGTCCAGCCGCACACCCCGCACGGGGTGCTGTGGTGCGACGGCCGCCGGACCGTCGAGCTGCCCGCGGGGGCCAGGGTGGAGGTGCGGCGCGGCGCGGTGCCCGTACGGCTCGCGCGGCTGCACCAGGCGTCGTTCACAGACCGTCTGGTGGCCAAGTTCGCGCTGCCCGTACAGGGCTGGCGGGGCGCTCCGCACTGATATCCCGGGCCGCTGCTCACACCCGCGTGAGTGAATCCGTCACCGGGGCCCGTCGCAGACCGGCCCCCGGACCTCGTAAGGTCATGTCCGTGCTGGAGGAGATGCGGATACGGTCGCTCGGAGTCATCGACGACGCGGTGGTGGAGCTGTCACCCGGTTTCACCGCGGTGACGGGTGAGACCGGCGCGGGCAAGACCATGGTCGTCACGAGCCTCGGGCTGCTGCTCGGCGGGCGCGCGGACCCCGCCCTGGTGCGGGTCGGTGCCAAGGCCGCGGTCGTCGAGGGGCGCATCACCGTGTCCCGGGGCGACGCGGCGGCGGTGCGCGCCGAGGAGGCCGGGGGCGAGATCGAGGACGGTGCGCTGATCGTCAGCCGTACCGTTTCGGCGGAAGGGCGCTCCCGTGCGTATCTCGGGGGAAGATCCGTGCCCGTGGGGGTGCTGGCCGAGCTCGCCGACGAACTCGTCGCCGTGCACGGCCAGACCGACCAGCAGGGGCTGCTCAAGCCGGCCCGGCAGCGCCAGGCCCTCGACCGTTACGCGGGCGGCGGCGTCGAGGCCCCGCACACCAAGTACGCGGCGGCCTACCGGCGGCTGCGCTCGGTCGTCACGGAGCTCGACGAGCTGACCACCCGCGCCAGGGAGCGTGCCCAGGAGGCGGATCTGCTGCGCTTCGGCCTCGACGAGGTCGCCGCCGTGGAGCCGCTGTCCGGGGAGGACACCGAACTCGCCGCCGAGGCCGAGCGGCTCGGGCACGCCGAGGCGCTCGCCTCCGCGGCCGCCCTCGCCCACACGGCGCTCGCGGGCGATCCGGAGGACCAGGAGGGTGTCGACGCCACCACGGTGGTCGCCGCCGCCGGACGGTCCCTGGACGCCGTACGGGCGCACGACCCGGCGCTGGCGGCCCTCGCGGACCGGATCGGCGAGATCTCGATCCTGCTCGCCGACGTGGCCGGGGAGCTCGCCGGATACGCCGATCAGCTGGACGCCGACCCGCTGCGGCTCGCAGCCGTCGAGGAACGACGTGCCGCGCTCACCGCTCTCACCCGCAAGTACGGCACGGACATCACCTCCGTGCTCGCCTGGGCCGAGGACGGTGCCACCCGGCTGACCGAGCTGGAGGGCGACGACGACCGCATCGGCGAGCTGACGGCGGAGCGCGACGCGCTGCGCGCCGAGCTCTCCGTCCTCGGG
>NZ_JBHWZS010000297.1:0-10725 GCF_042728155.1 Streptomyces sp. NPDC060209 | reverse complement strand
GCCCCGCACAGACGTGCGGGGCGTGCGCCGTACAATCCCCGCCTCGACCACTCTTTTCGGCATTCGAACTGCTGTACTTTAGGACGGCGTTGTCCTGGAATGTCGACGGGCGTGTAACACGGGTTATCGCACTGCGAGGCTGCGGGAACCTCCCCGGCATGACCCAGAACACCCCGCTGTCCCAGCGCCCCCTCCACGAAGCGGTCCTCCGCGTGCAGTCCGCCGCACAGCTGCGCGCCCGCGGTGTGACCGCCGCGCAGACCGCCACCCAGTGCCTGCCCGGCGGTCCGTGGCAGCAGCTGCTCCCCAGCGTGTACCTCCTGCACCCGGGTTCGCCCACGAACGACGACCGGGTGCGTGGCGCCCTGCTGTACGCCGGACGGCCCCCGGTCGGCGCCCGCCGGACCGTGCCCGCCCAGCCCGGACCCGGCTACGGCGAGGCCATGGTCACGGGCCTGGCGGCCCTGGCCCTCTACGGCTTCACGTCCGCGCCCCCGATGATCGCGCTGCACCGGATCGACGTGCTGGTGCCGCGCACCAGGCGGCTGCGCTCCACCCGCTTCGTCCAGGTGACCCGGGCCGCCGACCTGCCCCGGCCTCAGCGCAGGCTCGGGGTGCCGCTGGCTCCGGTGGAGCGGGCCCTGGCCGACGCGGTGGCCTCGCTCACGGACGCCTCGACGGTGCGCCGGATCCTGACGGAGGCGGTGCGTGGCGGGCACTGCGAACCCGCGTCCGTCGTACGGGAACTGAACGCCGCCAAGCTGCTGGGCCGCGCGCATGTGGTGGACGCCGTCGACGCGTTGCTCATCGAGGGCCGGGCGGTGGCGGAGGGCAGACTGTACGAGATGGTGCGCGCCCACGGCCTGCCTCAGCCTCTGTGGAACGTGGAACTGTCCCTGCCGGGCGGCGGCTTCCTGGGAGGGGTGGACGCGTACTGGCCGGAGCAGGCGGTCGCGCTCGAACTGGGCACCCGCTCGCCCAGGGAGGAGCACGTCGCCTTCGCCGCGGAACGGGAGCACCTGGAGAGGCTCGGGGTCACGGTGGTGCGGGTGACGCCGAAGCATCTGCGGGACTCGGCGGCCCAGCTGTCGGTGGTGCTGCGTACGGCGATGATGGCGGCCGAGGACCGTGAACCGGCCGCCTATGTGGTGGTCCTGCCGCGCTGAGTGGCGCAATGGCACCGGTGGCGGATCTACGCCATGTCCGTTTCTGGTCACCGCCAACTCTCCACAAACCCCTGTCGTTTGCGAAAGGCTGAGCGGTCATCGGGTACCGAATTCCGGACTCTCTCTTTCTTTCACAAAACAGGGATGCTGATGACCAAGGAATCCCCCAGCTCCATACCCGGGGCGAGACGCGCGGCACGTATCGCGGCCGCAGCCGGTCTGGCGGCCGCGCTGGCCGCTTCCGGCGCCGCTCCGGTCTTCGCCGCCGACGACCCGGCGACCTCCCCGGTGAAGCCCGCCGCCGCGAGCGCGAAGGGCGACAAGCTGGGCGAGGCCGACGCCGATGTGCTGGCGAAGGCCGAGGCCAAGGGCGAGAAGAACATCACGATGATGGTCGCCACCACCCCCGGCGCGACCGAGCAGGTCGCCGAACAGCTGGACGCCGTCAAGGGGTCCGTGCTGGGGCAGACGTACGACAAGCTCGGCTACGTCCGGGCGACCGTGCCGACCGCGACCGCCGAGGCCACCATCAAGGCGGCGCAGAAGCTCTCCTCCGTCCAGGGCATCGATCTCAAGCAGGAGATCAAGCTGGACGACCCGACGCCCGCGGGCGACCGGGCAGCCGGGGCGAAGCAGCCGAAGGCCACGGGCAGTTACGCTGCGCCGGACAAGAACACCCCCGCGAAGAACCCGTACAACCCGTCCTTCGAGACGGGCGCGGTCGACTTCGTGAAGCAGCACCCGAAGGCCGACGGACGCGGGATCACCATCGGTGTCCTGGACTCCGGTGTCGACCTCGGCCACCCCGCGCTGCAGAAGACCACCACCGGCGAGCGCAAGATCGTCGACTGGGTGACGGCGACCGACCCCGTCAACGACGGCGACGGCACCTGGCTGCGGATGACGGCCTCCGTGGCCGGCCCGACGTTCACCATCGGCGGCCGCACCTACTCGGCACCGGAGGGGTCCTACAGGATCCAGCTGTTCTCCGAGGCCGCCACCAGGGGTGGCGACATGGCCGGGGACCTGAACCGGGACGGCGACACCACCGACGTCTGGGCCGTGCTCTACGACCCGGTCGCCGGCACGGTCCGCGTCGACCTGAACAACGACGCGGACTTCGGCAACGACGCCGTGCTGAAGCCGTACAAGGACAAGCAGCAGGTCGCCTACTTCGGCACGGACAACCCGGCGACGCAGATCGTCGAGCGCATCCCGTTCGTCGTCGAGACCCGCAAGGACGTCGTCTACAACGCGGCGGGCTCGAAGGCCGACTACGTCAACATCGGTGTGATCGAGAGCGAGCACGGCACCCACGTCGCGGGTATCACCGCGGCCAACGGCCTGTTCGGCGGCAAGATGAACGGTGCGGCGCCCGGCGCCAAGATCGTCTCCTCGCGTGCCTGCACCTGGTCCGGCGGCTGCACCAACATCGCGCTGACCGAGGGCATGATCGACCTCGTCGTCAACCGCGGTGTCGACGTCGTCAACATGTCGATCGGCGGCCTGCCGCCGCTCAACGACGGCAACAACGCGCGCGCCGAGCTCTACAAGCGGCTCATCGACATCTACGGCGTCCAGCTGGTCATCTCGGCCGGCAACGAGGGCCCGGGTGTCAACACCATCGGTGACCCCGGCCTCGCCGACCACGTCATCTCGGTCGGCGCGTCCATCTCCAAGGAGACCTGGGCCGCCAACTACGGCTCGAACGTCACCAAGAAGTACGACATGCTGCCCTTCTCCTCGCGCGGTCCGCGTGAGGACGGCGGCTTCACCCCGACGCTGACGGCGCCGGGTGCGTCGATCAACACCACGCAGACCTGGTACCCGGGCGGTCCGGTCAAGGAGGCGGGCTACTCGCTCCCCGCCGGCTACTCCATGCTGCAGGGCACCTCGATGTCCTCGCCGCAGGCCGCCGGCGCGACGGCGCTGCTGCTCTCCGCCGCGAAGCAGAAGCACATCGAGCTGCCCCCGGCCGACCTGCGGACCGCGCTGACCAGCACCGCCACCCACATCGACGGTGTGCCCGCGCACGCCCAGGGTTCGGGCCTGATCAACATCGTCGGCGCCTGGAAGCAGATCGAGAAGCAGGGCACCCCGGCGCACGAGTACTCGGTCAAGGCCCCGGTCGACACCGCGATCGACTTCGCGCTGAAGGACCCGGGCTTCGGCACCGGCCTGTACGACCGTGAGGGCGGCCTGAAGGCCGGCCAGAAGAAGTCGTACGACGTCACCGTCACCCGCACCACGGGTCCGGACAGCAACGTCAAGCACAAGCTGTCCTGGAAGAACAACGACGGCACCTTCTCCCTGACCGGTTCGAGCACCGTCTCGCTGCCGCTCGGCAAGCCGGTGACCGTCAAGGTGCAGGCGAAGCCGCGCACCGCGGGTGTCCACAGCGCGATCCTGCAGGTGGACGACGCGAAGACCTCCGGCATCGACCAGCAGATCCTCTCCACTGTGGTCGTCGCCAAGGACCTGGTGAAGCCGGGTTACGCGTTCTCGACGACCGGCTCGGTGCAGCGCAACGGCACCACGTCGTACTTCGTGAACGTGCCTGAGGGCGCCGAGACCCTCGAGGTCGCGCTGAGCGCCCTGCGCTCGGGCAGCCAGACGCGGTTCATCTCCATCCACCCCTACGGGGTCGCGGTGGAGGACAGCTCCACGATCTACTGCTACCCGAACTACGAGAACCCGGCCAACACCTGCCGTCCGGACACGCGCTCCTACAAGGCGCCGCAGCCGGGCGTCTGGGAGATCGAGGTCGAGTCCCGCCGTACGTCGCCGCTGCTGGACAACCCGTACAAGCTGGATGTCTCGCTGCTCGGCGCCTCCTTCGACCCGGCGGTGCAGACCATCCCCGAGGCGAAGATCGGCACCCCGGCCGCGGTCGACTGGACGGTCACCAACAACGCGGGCGACCTGGAGGGCTCCCTGAAGGGCGGCTCGCTGGGTTCGGCCGACGTCGAGCGTCCGTCGATCGCCACGGGCGGCGAGTACACCAAGACGGTCACCATCGGTGAGGGCGTCGAGAAGCTGGACGTCGCCATCGGCAACACGTCGGACGCCAACGCCGACATCGACCTCCGTGTCCTCAAGGGCTCGACCGAGGTCGGTGCCTCCACGTCGGCCGGCTCGGAGGAGTCGGTCAGTCTGGTGAAGCCGGCAGCCGGCACGTACACCATCGTCATCGAGGGCTACTCGGTCCCGGCCGGGACCACCGAGTACGACTACCGGGACGTGTACTACGCCCCGTCGCTCGGCGAGATCAAGGTCGACGAGTCGAAGGCCGTGAACCTGGCCAACGGCGCGTCCGCCCAGGTCGGCGCCGAGGTCGTGGTCGCCGGAGCGGCTCCCGAGGGCCGTCAGTTCTTCGGCGAGGTCCAGCTGGTGAACGCCCGCGGCACCGCGGCGGGCACTGGCAGCGTCGTGATCGAGAAGGTCGCGCCGTAGCCGTAGCGACGGTGTGATCCGTACGACACCGCATGACTGTGGGGCGGGGGCTCTCAAGGGCTCCCGCCCCACAGCTCTGTGCGGGGCCCGTCCGACTGCCGGACAATGGATTGGACAAGGAAGCCGTGGACATACGCATCATGGACCGGCAACCGTGCCCGTTCGCATCTGTGAGGGAGTTCCAGTGAAGGTCGGAATCGTCGGCGCCACCGGTCAGGTCGGCACAGTCATCCTCAGGATTCTGGCCGAGCGGAAGTTCCCCGTCGCCGAGCTGCGGCTCTTCGCGTCCGCGCGTTCCGCGGGCTCCACCATCGCCTACGAGGGCACGGACATCACCGTGGAGGACGCCTCCACGGCGGACTACACCGGTCTGGACATCGTGCTGTTCTCCGCGGGCGGCGCCACGTCGAAGGCGCTGGCCGAGAAGGTCGCCTCCCAGGGCGCCGTGGTGATCGACAACTCCTCCGCATGGCGCAAGGACCCCGAGGTACCGCTGGTCGTCTCCGAGGTCAACGCGCACGCGATCCGGAACCGCCCCAAGGGCATCATCGCCAACCCGAACTGCACCACGATGGCCGCCATGCCCGTGCTGCGCCCCCTGCACGACGAGGCGCGGCTCGACGCGCTGACCGTGGCCACCTACCAGGCGGTGTCCGGGTCCGGGCTCGCCGGTGTCGCGGAGCTTCACGGTCAGGCCTCCAAGGTCGTCGCCGACGCGGACAAGCTGACGCACGACGGCGACGCGGTCGACTTCCCCGAGCCGGGCGTCTACAAGCGCCCAATCGCCTTCAACGTGCTGCCGCTCGCCGGTTCGATCGTCGACGACGGCTCCTTCGAGACGGACGAGGAGCAGAAGCTCCGCAACGAGTCCCGCAAGATCCTGGAGATCCCGGAGCTCAAGGTGTCCGGCACCTGCGTCCGGGTCCCGGTCTTCTCCGGTCACTCCCTCCAGATCAACGCCCGTTTCGCCCGCCCGATCAGCGTCGAGCGCGCCTATGAGCTGCTGAAGGACGCCGAGGGCGTCGAGCTCTCCGAGATCCCGACCCCGCTCCAGGCGGCCGGCAAGGACGCCTCCTACGTGGGCCGCATCCGCGTCGACGAGACCGTCGAGCACGGCCTCGCGCTGTTCGTCTCCAACGACAACCTGCGCAAGGGCGCCGCGCTGAACGCGGTCCAGATCGCGGAGCTGGTGGCGGCCGAGCTCAAGGGCTGAACCCCTCTCACCCACGAAAGGGCGGCCCCCGATGCCCGGGAGCCGCCCTTTCGCATGCCTCAGAGGGCGAGGTGACGCCTCAGTGCGGCATCGATGTCGCTCATGCGCTGACGCGGCACTGTCCCGATGCGCTTCAGCACGCGCTCCGGGGAGACAGCCCGGATCTGCTCGCACTGCACCTTCGAGTCCATCGGCAGGCCGCTCTCGGCGGACCGGAGCAACGCCTGGAACGTGAGGAC
Organism: Streptomyces sp. NPDC060209; assembly: GCF_042728155.1. Lineage (NCBI taxonomy): Bacteria > Bacillati > Actinomycetota > Actinomycetes > Kitasatosporales > Streptomycetaceae > Streptomyces > Streptomyces sp. NPDC060209. The sequence continues at coordinate 4,654 of NZ_JBHWZS010000297.1, read as the reverse complement.
GCGAGTGGTGTTCGAGGTCAGGGGCACCACGGTGATCACCCCACGGCCGTTCGACACGACCGACTGATTGGCCGCGTTGGTGGACACGATCACAGCCGGCCTGACTTTGTTGGCCTCGCTGCCCCGGGCAGGTTCCAGGTCGACCAGATGGATATCACCTCTACGCATCGACGATTCCGTCCCCGACCGTGCGGTCCCACAGGGCGGCGTCCTCGCTCGCGTCCCACTCCTCGAAGGCCTCGGTGTACTCCGCTTCGAGCCCCGCCTCGCGCAGCAACTCGATGGCGGCGTGTATCACCGCCGACCGGGAGTCCGCCTCGGTCTTCGCGGCGTACTCGTCGACGAAGGCGACATCCTCCTGCGGCAAGCTCACACTGATCTTCATGCAACCCATGCTACCAAGGGTAGGAACCGAGTGGCTACCTGGCGTGCCCCTCCCTCCGCACCTCGAAGTGGAAGCACCCGTACTCCACGGCCCGTACGTGCACCAGCGCCACCTCCCGGTCGGTGAACGCCTCCGCGAAGGACTCGTCGAAGCCCCGCTCCTCGTCGGCCGGGATCTCCAGCAGCCGGCCGCCGACTATCTCGCCGTCCGCGTTGTAGCGCCGGACCGTGCGCAGTGCGCCCGCCCGCGAGAACGGGTAGCCGGTCCGGTCCGCCGCCGGGCCCTCGCACCCGTCGGCGTGGATGAAGACCGGGCCCTGCTCGTCGTACGCCCCCGGACGCGCCCAGGTCTCCGCCGCCCAGCGGCGCAGCGGCGCGTAGGAGACGAGGGCGATCCTCTCCCCCGGCTCGGCGCCGCGCAGGCAGCAGCGAAGGGGATCGCCGCCCTCCACGGCTGTGTACGGGACGCAGGGGCGTCCGGCGTCGTCGGTCGTGCGGAGCTCTTTCAGAGCGTCCTGCCCGATGGGCCGTGCCTCGTATGTGGTCATGATCCGAGGGTGGCCCGAACGCCTCCAGCGGTCCGGCGGAAAACGGACATCGCGCTGCCCCCGCCCCACGTGGAAGGATGGCCAAAAACGTCGCATATCAAGGAGATGACCGCGTGCCTGGCACGAATCTGACCCGCGAAGAGGCACAGGAGCGGGCGCGCCTGCTGACCGTGGACGCGTACGAGATCGACCTCGACCTCTCCGGCGCGCAGGAGGGCGGCACCTACCGGTCCGTCACCACCGTGCGCTTCGACTCCGCCGAAGCCGGTGCGGAGACCTTCATCGATCTGGTCGCGCCGGCGGTGCACGACATCGTGCTGAACGGCAAGGACCTGGACATCGCCTCCGTCTTCCGGGACTCCCGGATCGCGCTGAAGCACCTCCAGGCCGGCGCCAACGAGCTCAAGGTCGTCGCCGACTGCTCGTACACGAACACCGGCGAGGGCCTGCACCGCTTCGTCGACCCGGTCGACGAACAGGCCTACCTGTACACCCAGTTCGAGGTCCCGGACGCGCGCCGGGTGTTCGCCAGCTTCGAGCAGCCCGACCTGAAGGCGACCTTCCGGTTCACCGTGAAGGCCCCGTCCGGCTGGACCGTGATCTCCAACTCGCCGACGCCCGAGCCCAGGGACGACGTCTGGTCCTTCGAGCCGACACCGCGCATCTCCACGTACATCACGGCCCTGATCGCCGGTCCGTACCACTCGGTGCACAGCAGCTACGAGAAGGACGGCCAGTCCGTGCCGCTCGGCATCTACTGCCGGCCGTCGCTCGCCGAGTACCTCGACGCGGACGACATCTTCGCGGTCACCCGGCAGGGCTTCGAGTGGTTCCAGGAGAAGTTCGACTACGCGTACCCCTTCGCCAAGTACGACCAGCTCTTCGTCCCGGAGTTCAACGCCGGGGCGATGGAGAACGCGGGCGCGGTCACCATCCGCGACCAGTACGTGTTCCGTTCGAAGGTCACGGACGCGGCCTACGAGACGCGCGCCGAGACCATCCTCCACGAGCTCGCCCACATGTGGTTCGGCGACCTGGTCACCATGGAGTGGTGGAACGACCTCTGGCTGAACGAGTCCTTCGCGACGTACACCTCCATCGCGTGCCAGGCGGACGCCGCGGGCTCGAAGTGGCCGCACTCCTGGACCACGTTCGCCAACTCGATGAAGACCTGGGCCTACCGGCAGGACCAGCTGCCGTCGACGCACCCGATCATGGCGGACATCCGGGACCTCGACGACGTCCTGGTGAACTTCGACGGGATCACGTACGCGAAGGGCGCCTCGGTCCTGAAGCAGCTCGTGGCGTACGTCGGCAAGGACGCGTTCTTCAAGGGTGTGCAGGCGTACTTCAAGGCGCACGCCTACGGGAACACGCGCCTGTCGGACCTGCTGGGCGCGCTGGAGGAGACCTCCGGCCGTGACCTGAAGACCTGGTCCAAGGCGTGGCTGGAGACGGCCGGCATCAACATCCTGCGCCCGGAGATCGAGACCGACGAGAACGGCCACGTCACCTCGTTCACCGTGCTGCAGGAGGCCCCCGCGCTCCCCGCCGGCGCGAAGGGCGAGCCCACGCTGCGCCCGCACCGGATCGCCATCGGCTGCTACGACCTCGACGCGGCCGGGAAGCTGGTCCGCACGGACCGGATCGAGCTGGACGTCGACGGCGAGCGCACCACCGTGCCGTTCCCGTCCGGCACGGCACGCCCGGCGGTCGTCCTGCTCAACGACGACGACCTGTCGTACGCGAAGGTCCGCCTCGACGAGGAGTCGCTGCGGGTCGTCACCGCGCACCTGGGCGACTTCGCCGAGTCCCTGCCCCGCGCCCTGAGCTGGGCCTCGGCCTGGGACATGACGCGCGACGGCGAGCTGGCGACGCGCGACTACCTGGCGCTGGTCCTCTCCGGGATCGGCAAGGAGTCGGACATCGGCGTCGTGCAGTCGCTGCACCGTCAGGTGAAGCTGGCCCTGGACCTCTATGCCGCCCCGGAGTGGCGCGAGGCGGGTCTGAACCAGTGGACCGAGGCGACGCTGGCGCACCTGCGCGCGGCGGAGCCGGCCGGCGACCACCAGCTGGCCTGGGCACGTGCCTTCGCCGCGACGGCCCGCAGCCCGCTGCACCTCGACGTGCTGCAGTCGCTGCTGGACGGCACCCAGGTGATCGAGGGCCTGGCCGTCGACACCGAGCTGCGCTGGGCGTTCGTGCAGCGCCTGGCCGCGACGGGCCTCCTGGACGAGGAGGAGATCGCCGCCGAGTACGAGCGCGACAGGACGGCCGCGGGTGAGCGCCACGCGGCGTCGGCACGCGCGGCCCAGCCCACCGAGGGGGCGAAGGCCGAGGCGTGGGCATCGGTCGTCGAGTCGGACAAGCTGCCGAACTCCCTGCAGGAGTCGGTCATCGGCGGTTTCGTGCAGACCGACCAGCGTGAGCTGCTGGCTCCGTACACGGAGAAGTTCTTCACGGCGGTCAAGGACGTCTGGGACTCGCGGAGCCACGAGATGGCCCAGCAGATCGCGGTCGGCCTGTACCCGGCCCTCCAGGTCTCGCAGGAGACCCTGGACGCCACGGACGCCTGGCTGGAGTCGGCACAGCCGAGTGCCGCGCTCCGCCGGCTGATGTCGGAGTCCCGCGCGGGCGTGGAGCGTGCGCTCAAGGCGCAGGCGGCGGACGCGACGGCGGCCACCGCGTAGCGGCTTCGGCCCAACGGTGAGGGGGCGTCTCCGTCAGGAGGCGCCCCCTTCCCCGCCGGCCGCCTGCTGTCGGCCGAACACGCCGGGGTTGCCCTCGCTCCACACGCTGGTCAGCACACGGCGCACGAAGCGCCAGCCGTCCGGTGTACGGCGCAGCAGGTCCTCGTAACGGCCCGCCCCGAGAAACGTCTCACCGTCGGGCAGTCCGGACCGGACGTGCTGGGCGTGGAAGTAGCAGGTGTGCTCCGCCTCGTCACCGTGCACGGCGACGACATGGTTGCCGAGCAGGTGCTGGGTGGCGTCCAGGGGCTGCACGCTCGCGCTGATCTCGCGCGCGACGGCGGCCGCCCCGGAGACGGACCGGCCTGACTGACCGTGCTCCCACGTCGCGTCTTCGGTGAACAGACCGCGGAGCGCCTCCCAGTCCCTGGCGTCCAGCGCGGTGGCGTACGCGGTGGCCGCGTCGACGACGGCGGCACGGTCCGCGAGTACCTGCACCTGCCCCGTGAGCGGCTCCTCGGTCCCGCGCTCCCCCACGTCCTGCGGATACCAGCGCAGCTCGACGGTGTTGCCGTCCGGATCCTGTACGTAGACCGACTGCGCCCGGCCCCGCGCGCCGAATCGCTCCCCCGGGCCCTCCAGCACGGTGAAGACGCCCGAGTCGATGACCTGCTGCCAGTCCAACGGCTCGACGACCAGGCAGATGTGGTCCACATTCGACTCGCCACGGGGGCCGCTGAGCAGATCGATGACGGTGGTCGGGCTGACCCGTACCGAGGGGAACGGGGCCTTGCCCGAGCGCCACTCGTCCACCCGGACCGGCTCCAGACCGAGCGGCCCGCAGTAGAACTCCAGCGCTCGCTCGACATCCCCCACATTGAGCACCAGATGATCGAAGGCCTTGACGCGCAACATGGTCGCCCTTTCGGTGTTCACGCCGGTTCTCGCTCGTTCCTCACATCCTCTCCCGACGCGTCGTCGCACCGCTGCCCGAATGAGAACCGCCCGGCGGACGGGCGCCGAGTGCGCAGC
>NZ_JBHWZS010000296.1:0-10776 GCF_042728155.1 Streptomyces sp. NPDC060209 | reverse complement strand
TGCAGGGACGGCCGGCCGCGGACGCGGCGCTCTGCTCGCCGGATCGTTTCGGCCCTGCGACGAGCGGCGTCGCAGGGCCGAGCGGGCGGAGAGCCTCAGATCGTCGCGGCGTCGATCACGAACCGGTACCGGACATCACTGTTCAGCACTCGCTCGTACGCCTCGTTGATCTCGGACGCGCCGATCAGTTCGATCTCCGCGCCGAATCCGTGCTCCGCGCAGAAGTCCAGCATGTCCTGGGTCTCCTGGATGCCGCCGATACCGGAGCCCGAGAGGGACTTTCGGCCACCGATCAGGGAGAAGAGGTTGACGGATATGGGCTCCTCCGGGGCGCCGACGTTCACCAGCGCACCGTCCGTCTTGAGGAGGGAGAGGTAGGCACCGAAGTCGAGCGGCGCGGACACCGTGGACAGGATGATGTCGAACGTGCCGCGCAGCTCCTCGAAGGTCTTCGGGTCGCTGGTGGCGTAGTAGTGGTCGGCGCCGAGCTTCAGCCCGTCGTCCTGCTTGCGCAGGGACTGCGAGAGAACGGTCACCTCCGCACCGAGCGCGTGCGCGATCTTGACGCCCATGTGTCCGAGGCCGCCCATGCCGAGGACGGCGACCTTCTTCCCGGGACCGGCGTTCCAGTGCTTCAGCGGGGAGTACGTGGTGATACCCGCGCAGAGCAGCGGCGCGGCCTCGTCCAGCGACAGGCCGTCGGGGATGCGGAGGGTGTAGTTCTCGTCCACGACGATGTGCGTGGAGTAGCCGCCGTAGGTGGGGTCGCCGTTCTTGTCCAGAGCGTTGTACGTGCCGGTGTTGCCCTTGGCGCAGTACTGCTCGAGGCCGGCCTTGCAGTTGTCGCACTCGCGGCAGGAGTCGACCATGCAGCCGACGCCCACACGGTCGCCCACGGCGAACTTGGTCACGCCGGAGCCGGTTTCCGTGACGATGCCGGCGATCTCGTGCCCGGGCACCATCGGGAAGATGCCCTCGCCCCAGCCGTCACGGGCCTGGTGGATGTCGGAATGGCAGATTCCGGCGAACTTGACGTCGATCAGGACATCGAACTCGCCGACCGCGCGACGCTCGATGGTGGTGCGCTCGAGCGGAGCCTTGGCGGAAGGAGCGGCGTACGCAGCGACTGTGGTCATGTGGGGAATGCTCCTTAAGGAGTGGTCCTGCGCCCGGCAGCTTTCCATCCGGGCACGGCCTCCAGCCTGCCCCACCTCATGGCATTCACCCAGGCCACAGTTGTACCTACGTCCAGTGGTCCTACTACTGGCGGGGTCAGGATGGTGTGCGTACGACCGTGGATACTGGACCTATGGAGCAGCAGCCTGTACCCGAGCGGCGTCCCGTCGGTGACCTCGGCCCCGGTGGCGGCACGGGGCCCGCCCTCGACCGGCGGGCCGAGCTCAGCGAGTTCCTGCGCAGTCGGCGTGCCCGGCTGAAGCCGGAGGATGTGGGTCTGCCCGATTTCGGGCGGCACCGCCGCGTCCCGGGGCTGCGCCGCGAGGAGCTGGCTCAGCTGGCCGGAGTGTCCGTGGCGTATTACACACGTCTGGAACAGGGCAACGGGCAGAACGTGTCCGGGGAGGTGCTGGGCGCGATCGCGTCCGCGCTGAGGCTGACGGACGCCGAGCAGGCGCATCTCACTCACCTCGCGAAGCCCAAGCGGCACAGGAAGAAGCCGTCGGCGCGGCAGCAGCGGGTGCGTGGGACCCTCTGCCATCTGCTCGACACCATGGACGGCGTTCCCGCGTACGTCGTCGGGCGGCGCTCCGAGATCCTGGCCTGGAACCGGATGGCCGCGGCGGTCTTCGGCGACTGGTCACAGCTGCCGCCGCAGGAGCGGAACTGGGCGCGGCTGGTGTTCCTGGACCCGGAGTACCGGGAGCTGTTCCTGGAATGGGACCAGAAGGCGTCGGACATCGTCAGCTACCTGCGGATGGACGCGGGCTGCCATCCCGACGACCCTCGTCTTTCCGCGCTGATCGGTGAGCTGTCCGTGAAGAGCGAGGAGTTCCGTCGGCTGTGGGCCAGGCACGACGTCAAGGAGAAGAGCCACGGCGTCAAGCGGCTGCATCACCCGCTGGTGGGTGAGCTGTCGCTCTCCTTCGAGACGTTCGCCCTGCCCGACGACGCGGAACAGTCGGTGGTCGCCTATCACGCGGAGCCGGGCTCCGCGTCCGCCGAGGCACTCCGGCTGCTCGCGAGCTGGGGCACGGACGCCACGCGGGCGGGCACGTCCGCTTCCGGGAGGAAGTAGACCGGAGCGTTCCGTCAGCCGCCGGCATTCTTCAGGTGTGATCCGGCGGCGGTCCGATCGGCCGTGTACCGCCCCGGACCAGCCTGTACGCTGCGGGGATGCAGTCGTCCGCCTCTTCCTCCTCCGCTCGGTCCGGCCATGGCGCGGCCCCCGCCCAGCGTGGGCTCCTGACGGAACGGATCGCGCGGGAACTCGAGCACGACATCCGGTCCGGCGAGATTCCAGTCGGGACGAAGCTCCCCTCGGAGCGGGAGCTCGCGGCTCAGTTCGGCGCCAGCAGGAACGTCGTGCGCGAGGTTCTGCGGCGACTCGAGGCCCAGCACCTGATCGAGGTCGCACCGGGTCGTGGTTCCTTCGTGCGCGAGCAGACCTCGGGGCAGGCCAGGGGGTACGACGCGCTGTACCGGGCCGGCCGGCCCACCGTTCGGCAGCTGATCGAAGCCCGGCTGCCGCTCGAGGTCGAAACGGTGCGCCTGGCGACCGAGCACGCGACGGACGAGGACATCGAGGCGTTGAGGTCCGCGCGGGACACCCTTGAGTCGGCGACCGATGTCGTCGTCAAGGCCCGGGCCGACATGGCTTTCCACGACGCCATCGCCGAGGCGAGCAGGAATCCGGTTCTGCGGATCATGCTCTCGTCGATCAGCGGGATGATGTTCGAGATGATGCTGCGCTCCAACTCCGACCCCTCGATCGGCGAGCCCGGTGTTCCGCACCACCCTGAGATCTTCGAGGCGATCGAGGCGCGTGACGCGGACCTGGCCTGTGAACGGATGCGGGAGCACTTGATGCTCGGTCTGCGCACCTACGGGAAGGATCTCGACATCCAGGTCGACATCATGGCGCGCAACCACATCGAGGCGCTGCTGGACGAGACCGGGAACCGGTACGGCGCCGGCAGGACAGGCGAGTAGCGCCCGGAACCACGGCCCTGACCAGGCTGTATCCCCCGCCCCGCGTCCCGGCAGATTTCGCGGGCGCCTTGCCGAATCCGGCCCGCGAAAAGGCTGTTCGGCGCGCCTCTCTCCTGCTAACGTCCCTCTGGTTCAACTGGTCCTACCAGTTGGGCCAGACGGATGGGAGCTCCCTGGGAGGCAATACGCCCTCAGGTGAGCACGACGCACGACAGCGCAGAGAGACGAGGACAACGATGTCCACGAGCAGCCAGCTCCTCAGCCGGCGCTCCTTCGGCAGGCTGGCGGCGGGAGTCGCGGGAGCTGCCGGGATGGGGGCGCTCGGCGCGTGTACGACCGGGGGTGGACGGCCCTCCGCCGACACCCCCTTGCGGATCATGGCGATCAACCACGTGTGGTCCCAGGCGATCCGGCGCCGGACGAAGGAGTTCGAGGAGCGCATCGGGCGGCGGGTCTCCATGACCCTGCTCACCGCGGACCAGCTGGCGAGCAGCTACAACGTGAAGCTCAACGCCTCGGGCACCGACGTGGACGTCATGATGGTCCGCGCGCTCCAGGAGCAGTTGCTCTTCGCGCACAACGGATGGCTGGCCGACCTGAGTGACCGCGTCGCACAGGACGAGGAGTTCGCCTGGCCGGACTTCCAGAAGGCTCCGCGCGAGGCCTCCTTGTCGGGGGGCAAGGTATTGAGCGTCCCCGTGGTGACCGAGCGCCCGGCGCTGTACTACCGCAAGGACCTCGTGGAGGACCTCGGCGGACCGCCGTCCACCCTGGAGCAGCTGATGGCTGCCGCCCAGGAACTCACCGACAAGAAGAAGGGCTTCTACGGCTACGTCGGCAGAGGCCAGCGCAGCGGCGCCGTATCCCAGTGGTCCAGCTTCCTGTACTCGCACGGCGGGGACTTCGTCGTGCGGGGCAAGTCCGGCATCGGCACACCCGAGGCTCTCGCCGCGTACGAGTACTACGGCAGGCTTCTGGCGAGGACCGGGCCGCCCGGCGCCACCAACATGAGCCTCGAACAAGCCATGCCGATCTTCGCGCAGGGCAAGGCCGCCTTCTACATCGACGCCGACGCGATCTACAGCAGCTTCCTCGACCCGCAGATGTCGACCGTGCGCGAGACCGTCGGCTTTGCTCCCTTCCCGGCCGGACCGGCCGGCGCCCGGCCGCACAACATCCCGTCCTGGAGCCTCGGCATCAGCAAGTTCAGTCTGCTGCGCGACGATGCCTGGGAGTTCATCAGGTGGGCCGCGGGTCCCGAGGTGACCGCCGACCTCCAGAAGGACGGCATCCCCGGCGCGCGTACCTCGGTGTGGTCCGACCCCGAATCCCTGGCCTCCTTCCCGCCGGATCTCGCCGAGGCCATGAGGCTCAACGCGGAGCGCGGTCTGGGCTACGACAGGCCCCGCGTCCTGCAGGTCGGCCGGGCCCGGGACATCGTCGGGCGGCCTCTGGTCGCGGGCATCCTCGGCAACGACGTACGGCCTGTGGCTCGTGACGCCGATGCGGAGTTCGCCGGTTTCCTCGTCCGCGACAACCGCCACAAGGAGTCCTGATGGCCACTACAGAGGTCTCCCCGGCCCGCCCCGCCGCCGCGTCCGGCACAGGTCCGGCCCCCGCGCGCCGTCCCCGCACCTTCGAACAGGCCAACCGGCGGCTGAAGTGGGCGATGCTCGCCCCGGCCCTGCTGTTCGTCGGCCTGATGATCGTCTTCCCGCTGGTCTACACCGTCAACCTCAGCCTGACCGACGCCTTCGGCGCGGTGAATGCGGGCAAGGAGCACGTCGGCCTGCAGAACTTCACGGACGCCCTCGGCGACACCCGCCGGTTCTGGCCCGCCGCGCAGCGCACACTGGTCTTCACCGTCGGAGCGGTGGTCCTGGAGACGGTCCTCGGTCTCGCCCTGGCGATGCTCATGCGCAAGCCGTTCCGGGGCATGCGGTGGGTGCGTACGGTCCTGATCATCCCGTTGCTCACCACACCGGTGGCCATCGGCATCCTCTGGCTGCTGATCCTCGACCCCACCAACGGCATAGCCAACCACCTGCTCGCCGGAGTGGGGCTGCCCCGGCAGGAGTTCCTCGGCTCCGTCAGCCAGTCGCTGCCGACTCTCATGCTCATCGACGTCTGGCAGTGGACGCCCATGATGACCCTGCTGCTGCTCGCCGGGCTGACCACGCTGCCCGAGGAGCCGGAAGAGGCGGCCCGCGTCGACGGGGCGAACGGCTGGCAGAGGTTCCGGCACGTCGTGCTGCCCATGCTCGGACCGACGCTCGCCACCGCCCTGGTGCTGCGCGCCGTGGACGCCCTCAAGACCTTCGACATCCTCTACGCCACCAAGGGTGCGGGCGGCGGCTCGGACTTCGAGGTGGAGACCCTGAACGTCTACGCCTACGGGCTCACCTTCGACTACCAGGAGTACGGCCTGGCCGCCGCCGTCCTGGTCCTGTTCACGCTCTTCATCATCGGCGTCGTGGTGCTGCTGCGCCGCCGGGGCGGAAGGAAGACCGCATGAGTGCCACTGTCACCCCCGCCCCCGTCCCGGCACACCTGCGCCGACGCACAGTCCGGTCATGGCTGCGCGGCATCGCCATCGCCGTCGTGACGCTCGTCTTCGCTCTCCCCCTGGTGTGGATGTTCGCCGCCGCGTTCAAGACGAACGTCCAGGTGACCGATCCGTCCGTGGGCCTGTGGTTCAGCCCCACCCTCGAGAACTTCCGGAACATCGTGGAGGCCGGGCAGATCCTGCGGTCCATGGGCAACTCGCTGCTGGTCGGCGTGGTCTCCACCGTGCTCTCCGCGGTCATCGCGGTGCCGGCCGCCTGGGCGGTCGGACGGTTCGACATGCACCGCACCGGATCGCTGATCCTGGTCGCACGCATCGTGCCGGCGATCTCACTGCTCGTCCCCTGGTACTACCTGTTCGCGCAGATGGGCCTCGTCGGCTCCTACACCGTGCTGATCCTCAGCCAGATGTTCGTCTCCGTTCCCCTCATCATGTGGATCATGATCAGCTTCTTCGCCGGCCTGCCGGTCGAACTGGAGGAAGCCGCGCGCACCGACGGGCTGAGCGCCTTCGGAGCCTTCTGGCGCATCGCCCTGCCCCTCGCGGCCCCCGGCACGGCGACCGCCTCGCTGCTCGCCTTCGTCTTCAGCTGGAACAACTTCATGTTCGCGCTGATCTTCGCCGACGACCGCACCCAGACCGTGCCGGTGACCCTCTTCAACTTCATCTCGTACGCGAGCACCGACTGGGGCGGACTGATGGCCGCCGCGACGCTCATCACCGTCCCCGTCGTCCTGGCCGCCGTCCTCGGACAGAAATACCTGGTGGCCGGCTTGACCTCCGGCGCCACCAAGGGCTGAACGACCCTCACCACCGCATTCGGAAGAAAGTACCCCCATGAAAATTGTCGACGCGAAGGTCCTCGTCACCAGCCCCGGCCGTAACTTCGTCACCCTCAAACTGACGACCGACGAGGGACTCACCGGCCTCGGCGACGCCACGCTCAACGGGCGGGAACTGGCCGTGGTCAGCTATCTCGAGGACCACGTGGTGCCCCTCCTCATGGGCCTCGACCCGCACCGCATCGAGGACACCTGGCAGTCCCTGTACAGGGGTGCCTACTGGCGGCGCGGGCCGGTGACGATGGCTGCCATCGCCGCGGTCGACGTCGCGCTGTGGGACATCAAGGCGAAGGCCGCCGGGCTCCCGCTCTACCAGCTTCTCGGCGGCGCCAGCCGGGACCGCGTGGGAACCTACGGCCATGCCAACGGCCGTGACATCCCCGAACTCCTCGATTCGGTCCGGGCCCGCCTCTCCGAGGGTTACCCAGCCGTCCGCGTACAGTCCGGCATTCCCGGACTGAAGGCGGTCTACGGCGTGTCGAGCACGGACGACAGCGGCTCACCCGTGCTGCACCAGCAGGCCCGGCCTCTGGTGGAGGACTGGGACACCGACGCCTATCTGCGTCACATGCCGAACGTACTGGAGGCCGTGCGCGCCGAGTTCGGCCCCGAACTGCCCCTCCTGCACGACGCGCACCACCGGCTCACCCCCATCCAGGCCGCCCGCCTCGGCAAGGACCTGGAGCCGTACCACCTCTTCTGGCTCGAGGACTGCACGCCCGCGGAGAATCAGGAGGCTCTGCGCACGGTCCGCCGCCACACCACCACGCCGCTGGCCATCGGCGAGGTCTTCAACACGGTCCATGACTACCAGGCCCTGATCACCGAGCAGTTGATCGACTACGTCCGTTCCGCCGTCACCCACTTCGGAGGGGTGACTCCCCTGCGCAAGCTCTTCGACTTCGCCGCGCAGTACCAGATCAAGAGCGCGATACACGGGCCGGAGGACATCTCCCCCGTCGGCATGGCGGCCGCCGTCCACCTCGACCTCGCCGTACACAACTTCGGTATCCAGGAGTACTCGGGCCACACCCCGCTCACCGAGGAGGTGTTCCCTCACGCGTACACCTTCGAGGACGGCTACCTGCACCCGGGCGAGGCACCGGGCATCGGGGTGGATCTCGACGAGGACCTGGCAGCGGCACACCCCTACGAAGCGGCGTACCTCCCGGTCAACCGGCTGCATGACGGATCGGTCCACGACTGGTGACCTGCCCTGCGACTACGGGGTAGCACTCCCCCGCCGTCGGTCGCGCGGTCTGGCCCGGCTCTGCGCGCGACCGGCGGAGTCGGGGCCGGACGGGCGGGGAGCACCGGCAGGACGCCCCCAGGGCACTCCGTCAGCCAGGAAGCGGAATACGGTGCAGTTCGACTCCGGTGAGCCGGGCGCCGGAGACCTCAGCGGTCATGTACGTGCAGTACGGCTGCCGGCGCCTGTCGGTCGGCGAGCCCGGATTGAGCAGTCGCAGCCCGCCGGGAGCGGTGGTGTCCCACGGAATGTGGCTGTGGCCGAACACCAGGACGTCGAGATCGGGAAAGCGATCCGCACAACGCTTCTCACGCCCCTGAGAGGCCCCCGTCTCGTGCACCACACCGAAGCGGAGCCCTTCGAACTCCACGCGTGCGACCTCTGTGAGCCTGGCTCGCAGCTCCGGCCCGTCGTTGTTGCCGAAGACGCCTACGAGGCGCCGTGCGCGAGCCTCGAACAGGTCCAGAGTCGCCGCGTCCACCCAGTCGCCGGCGTGGAGGACGGCATCGGCCGCGTCCATCTCCGCGAGGAGCGACGGGGGCAGTTGCTTGGCCCGCTTGGGCAGGTGCGTGTCCGATGTCAGCAGCAGTCGCACAGGCACACTCCCGGTAGTCGATGCAGCGGCCGGCACCGTTGGCCGGTTCACGATTCTCCGGCCATGAGCTGGGTGATCGCCACACAGGAACCACGAAACGGGGGGTGCTCCCCCGAGCGATTCCCGTACGCACCATGGACAACTCCGCACCCTGACGCTACGTTCTCCGATTGTTTGACAACGATGTCACGACGCCTCTCCCAAGGAGCAGTGATCGCCGATGGTGTCCCGGAGAACTCTTTTGCAGGCAGGCGGAGCGGCTCTCGCGGTCGGCGGGCTCGGGATCTCCCTGCCCGGACGGGCCGGCGCGGCCGAGGCCGGCGCCGCGCCTCTGCTGCCGTCCTTCGGCCGGCCCACCCGGCTCGACGTCGCCGACGTCAGCTCCCTCGGCGGAGACGATCAACTGCTGCTGACGACCCTTCAGGGTGTCGTCAACCGCCGCCGCCCACGCCTCTACTTCAACTTCGACACCGGCGACGTCGACTTCCGCTGGCTGCCCGGCACCGGCGCCTCCGTCACCCGTCACGACAACGCGCTGGACCTCGTCGCCCGCTACCGAGGCGAAGCACGCGGCGCGATCCTGCACGACCCCGACGTCCCGGACTCGGTGAACGTGGCGACCACGCTGGCCGGTCTGGAGAACGCGGTCGCCGCCACCGCCGAACAGGCCCGTGAGCACCGCCTGAAGACCGTCGTGGACCTGCGGGGCCGCTTCGACGCTGACGACGTGCTCGCCACGTACCGCTGGCAGCTGGACCATCTGTTCCCGCGCTGCGCACACACCCTGCTGGCCGGGCTGCCGCCCACTCGGACCGTACGGACGGAGGGTGTGCGCTGGCGCGAGATCGCGCGGGAGACCGAGCGCGTCCGCGACGCGTCGAACCGTGAGGTCCGCACCTTCGATCTGAGCGAGGAACTCTCCGGCGGGGACGGCGTCTATCTGCGCTTCCAGGACTCGCTCGGCGACGACGGCTGGGGAGCTTCGGTCGGTTCGGTCAAGGTGACGGCTGACGGCGACCAGGTGCTCGCCTCTTTCGCCCCCGGCACTCCCGCCGAAGCGCCGTACCTCTTCGACGGCTCCAACTCATCCATCGGCGCGAACGCCAACCGGTTCTGCGACGGCGGCGGGTCCTTCGTCTACCGCTTCACCCCGCCGGCCGGCACACGGCAACTCGCGGTCGAGGTCGACCTGTGGAACCAGTTCCTCGTGTCCGCCACCACCACAGCGCCCACCAGGGTCGAGCCGTTCCCGTACTTCCGGGACTACGCCGTCGCGAGCCGGGCCATGGTCGTCTGGCTGCCCCCGTCCGGGGAGACGGGCACGCTCCTCGACGAGATCTTCAGCCGGGTCCGGCCCACCACCCCCTACGCCGGCTGGTTCTCCAACGACGTGGCAGGAGAGTGGGGCGGCGTCGACCGGGCCTCCCAGCACGGCATCGAAGTGGTGCCCGCCGACTTCTACATGAACGGCACCGTGCACGCCGGTGTGCCTGCGAAGATCTCGGACAGGGTCCCGCCGAGGCCGAAGGCCTCGCTCCGCAACCGCGTCTACCTCACCCTCACCGTCGGCGAGGGCGACAACATCCAGTACTGCCAGCGCCGCATGCGGAACATCTGGGACGACCCGAAGAGGGGCCGGGTGCCCGTCAACTGGACCGTCAGCCCGCTGCTCGCGGACATCGGCCCCGCGCTGCTGGCGTACTACCAGAAGACCGCCACCGACAACGATCTGCTGATCGCGGGCCCCTCCGGCGCCGGCTACACCTACCCCGGTTCCTGGCCCGAGAGCGCCTTGGACGCGTACACCGAGCTGACCGGACGCTTTCTGCGCCGAACGGGCATGGACCTGGTCTACGCGTACAACCCCCGCAACGCGGCGGGCGACGGATGGATCCCGTTCGAGGAGCGCGTCGCCCGCTCGTACCGGGAGAACACCCCGCTGCGCGGCGTCATCCAGTCCTGGGAGACAGGAGACCTGCAGATACGTCCGGCCGGGATGCCTGTGATCGGCAACTTCTTTCCACAGGGCAAGGCCGCCGAATACCGGGACGGGCTGGTGCGTCACATCGAGGGCTGGGACGGCACCGCGCCGCTGTTCATCGCCGGCGCGATCAACGCCTGGAGCTGGACCCCCAGCGACATCGCCGAGCTCGGCGGCCTGCTGGGCGATCCGTTCGAAGTCGTCCGCGGCGACACCTTCTTCGACCTGGTGAACCAGGCGGGTCGAAGCGCTCCAAGTAGTGCCGCGGCGTCACGGCCGTAGGCTGCCGACGGGCCGGTGCAGGAGCCCTCGCTGACGCAGGTGGTCGCAGTCTGCACTCCGACCAGGCGTTCCGGTCGCCGACTGTGAGGAAGC